>JAISKN010000350.1 GCA_031260925.1 Prevotellaceae bacterium
TCAAACTGTCGATTGAATCAATTATATAATCATATTTTTCTATCTCGAAAAAATCTTTTGTTTCCGCACTGTAAATCATTTGCAGAGCGTTAATTTGTGCCTTTGGGTTGATTTCTAAAAGTCTGTTTTTCAGCGCATTAACTTTTACTTCGCCCACCGTTTTGGTGGTTGCCATCAGTTGTCGGTTGATGTTGGTAATGCAAACTCTGTCAGAATCTACCAACGTCAAATTTTTAATCCCCGAGCGTACAAGGCTCTCCGCACACCAACTTCCAACGCCGCCCACACCGAAAATTATCACTTTTTTCGAGTAAAATCTTTGCATAATTTCCTCTCCTACAAGCAATTCAGTACGGTTAAATATTCCTTTTTCGATTGAATTATTCATTATTTTAAAAAAGAGTGAAAAAATACAAAAAATTACAGAAAAAAAAAATGCACCTCCGAAGTGCATTTTTTTAGTTATTCAGTCAATAAGATTAGTACAAATCTCTGACATAGCGAACACCGTGGTCGTGTTTTGTTTTTGCTTTTTCTTCTTGGCAGTCGTCAAAAGTGCGGGTGTATGCGCGGCTATTGCTTTCTCTTTCGCTTGTCCAATATTCGCTAAAACGAAAACTGCCAATTTCCCGCTGATGTTCGCACATACATTGCAATTCGTTGCGCGTAGGCAACCGCCAACCCTCAGGCGCAGAGCCAACAGCCTGTTCAAATTCAAGTTCTTTCGGCATATCGTACATCATAATTTCGCAACCGCAAAAAGTATAAGGCGAAACGCGAACATTTGCGCTTTTATTTGCAGGTTTTACATCAAAAACCTCTTTTTCGCCGTTTTGATAAGTAACAGACGAAACCTCAGATTTCAGCAACGTAAAAGTTGGTCCGTCTTGATTGCTAAATTTTTTGTACTTTACTTCCGTAGATGTAATTTCCAATATTTTGGCAGAAATTACATCTGAATTTTTTGTCAAAATAATGTCTTGCGCATTTGTAAAGTTAACAAATGACAACAAAATTGTTATGAAAAGTAATATTTTTTTCATAATTTAATCGTTAATGTTGAGTGTATAAATATAATTTGCATCAACCTTAACTGTGCTTGTCAGTTCCGAAGGATAAAGAATATAACCGCTGTTTTGTTTCCAATATACCGTATATTGTTGCCAAGCATCAACGGTAAATGTTTTTGTACCGCCTGCGGAAATTGTTCCCTGACTTGCCCCATTCAACCAAATTGTGTATGGGGAAGTTTCATTATTAACAACTTTAATTTTTCCTGTTGTTATTTGTGGAAAATTAAAAGAACCGTCTTTTCCATCATTAACAAAATTATACGTTTCTATCAAAGGGTATTGATAAAAACCTGAAGATTGCTCAACTTTTACTATAAAAGAATAAACATTTGTTGCTGTTGTTAGTGACAAACTTGAGCCACCATTAACAGTACTTTTGTAGGTATTATCTACATATACTTTAAATGGATAACTTGTTACATTTCTAAGTTTCAAAGTGTTTGTTTTTGAGGTAGTTGTCCCATTACCATTGCCTCCAACATCAACAGGTTTCTCGCAAGAAGTTAAACCTATTGCACTGATAATTACTGCGCTAAAACAAAAAATTCTGAAGATTTTTTTCATTATTAATTTCTCCTTTAAATTTATTCAAAATCTGATAGTTTTTTAGTTTTAGTTTTAAGATTTTGAATGATTTTTTTCTACTCGTGTGGCTTTTCGATAACCGCCCGTTTTTAAAAGTTGCTGCTCTTTCTGCGTTTTTTTGAGTGTTTTGCAGATTTCACTTTTTGGCTGTCAAGACCTAAATTTGACTGTTTTTAAAATTAAAAAAGGCTCACTATTCTCTCAATAGAAGCCTTCGACTGCTTTTAGGTTTAGAATAATAAGCCCACGCAACGCGTGAGTATATTACTATAAAAACCTAAAAAGATAGAAATTGTCGAAGTTTCTATTGAGAGAATGTAATATTAATCGCTAAATAATATAATTTGTGCGATAAGCACAATGTTTCTTTTTCTAATAAATATTTAAAAAAAATTAACTCTGCAAAATTAATAAATTTTATGTTTTAAAACAAATTCTTCTACTTTTTGCGGTAAAAGATTTTCGCAAGACAGATTTTTACTCAGCCGTTCTCTGATTTCTGTTGATGAAATGTTGAATTTTGGGGCGTTGATAAATTGCATTTGCGGAAATTTCTCGGACTTTTGCTCGTAATTATCTCGTGGATAAACCATTACGGTAAATTTTTCCAATATCTCGGAATAATTTTTCCATTTGTCAAAAATCGGTACGTTGTCTGCGCCGATAAGCAGGCAAAAATCTGTTTTTGGGTGCTGTTTTTGCAGAAAATTCAGGGTGTCAATGCTGTAACTCGGCTTTGGCAAACGAAATTCAATGTCCGAAACTTTGATTTTTTTCTCGCCGCGAAAAGCAAGTTTTGCCATTTTTAGCCGCAAAAAATCGTCTGCCAAATTTTCCACTTTTTTCAAAGGGTTTTGAGGCGACACCACAACCCAAACTTCATCAACTAAATTATTGTCAATCAAATATTTAGCCAACTCAATATGCCCAAAATGAATTGGGTTGAAAGAACCTGAATATATGCCTATTTTCATTAGTTTATAGGTGAAAAGGTGAAAGGTGAAGGACGAAAGGTGAAAGGCGAAGGACGAAAAATGCGACATAACCTGTTTAACACTTGAAACCAACCTTTCACCTTTCTACCTTTCACCTTTCCGACTTACAAAACATTCAAAACCTGTTCCTTAATCTGTTCGAGTTCGTCTTTCATCATCACAACGATTTTCTGCATTTCGGAGTGGTTTGATTTTGAGCCGAGCGTATTGATTTCGCGACCCATTTCCTGAGTGATAAAACCAAGTTTTTTACCCTGATTTTGCTCATTATCAAGCGTTTGCAAAAAGTAATCAAGGTGCGTTTTTAATCTCAACTTTTCTTCCGAAACATCAAATTTTTCGATATAATAAATCATTTCCTGCTCAAAACGGTTGTTGTCAATCGCAATTTTTTGCTCAATCAAACGCAATTCGTCCATCAGGCGGCTTTTGATTTTCTCTGTTCTTTCGTTTTCAAAATCGCTGATTTTCAGCAAAAGTTGGTTGATATTTTCGATTTTCGTGCGAAAAAATTTCTCCAATACTCTACCCTCACGCTTGCGAAAATCATTCATTTCCGCAACTGCCTTTTCGATAGTTTGCAAAACAGCGGCGTACTCGTCTTCGCTAATTTCCGCAGTGTTCGCAGCCAAAACATCGGGTATTGCCAGCAATATCGAAAGCCAGTCTTTCGGCTCTGGCATTATGCCTGTGCTGTGCGCATAATTTTTGAGTTGCAAATAATAACTGTCGAGCAAATTGGTGTTAATTTCCGTTTTGGCTTTTTCTGCCGCGTCTTCTATTGTGAGCAACGCCTCAACTTTTCCGCGTACAATACTGTTAATCAATATGTTGCGCAGTTCCAACTCTTTTTCTCGGTAAGCAGATGGAAATTTCAGAAAAATATCTATCTGCTTGCTGTTCAATGTTTTAATTTCAATGGAAATTTTTTTTGTTTCAAAAATCAAAGAGGCTTTTCCAAAGCCGGTCATAGATAAAAGCATTTTTTATAATGATTAATGGTTAATTTTTAATGATTAATAGTAAAATAAGTGGCAAAAAAATTTAAGAGCGCAAAATTACAAAAAAAATTTTAAATTATTAATTAAAAACTGTATCTTTGCACACTCAAAAATTAATCATTAATCATTAAAAAATTATCATTAAAATAATGAAATTTTTATATCTTCCGCTATGGTTTTTTAAAACACGAATTTTGGGCAAAAAAATTCCGTTGCAGTCGGTGATTTTTATTACCGACAAGTGTAATTTACGGTGCAAACATTGCAGCATTTATTCCACAAAAAACACATTGACGAAAAAATACAAGCAGATAAAAAAGGAGTTGGAATATTGTTATCAACTTGGGTCGCGCTTTGTAGATTTCGAGGGCGGCGAGCCGATATTGTGGCGCGATGGCGACAAAGACCTCAATTCGCTACTCGATTTGGCGCGGGAAATCGGTTTTTTTTCGGTTACAATTACCACAAACGGACAACAGCCCTTTTCGCACGTCAGAGCCAACAGCATTTGGGTGAGCGTTGACGGCTTTGAAGAATACCACGACGAAATTCGCGGCAAGCACACTTTTGAACGGCTTGTGCATAATATCAATGAATCTACTCACCCGCACATCAGCATAAATATGGTGGTTAATTGCCTGAATTACAAGGCAGTAGAACAGACAATAGAGTTTGCAAAGCAAAACCAGAATATCGAAATGATTTCGATAAATTTTCATACGCCATATAAAAATACGGAATATTTGCGGCTTGAAATGGAACAGCGCGCCGAAGTTATTGACAAGGTAATTGCCTATAAACGAAAAGGTTACCCTATTATGAACTCGATTTCTGGTTTAAAAAAGATGAAAACGCTGGATTTCAAAAAATATTGCTGGATTTCAAATTTTATTCACGTCAATGGGCAAAAAACGGTAGATTGCGGAGGGTCGAAACTTGGTCTTTGCGATGAATGCGGTTTTTCAATGGCAGGCGAAATGAATGCCCTGATGAACTTAAAACCAGACACGATTTTTGCAGGAATGAGGCTGAGAATGTAGAATTAGGTAATAAGTAACAAGTAATAAGTAATAAGTAGCAAGTAATAAGAATAGGTAATATTGCAAGTGCGACTGTTGCCTGAAAGGCAAATTTAATTTAGCCCAATGCGTTAGGGAAACAGGTAATATTGCAATTTACGACTGTTGCCTGAAAGGCAAATATATTTCAGCCCAATGCGTTAGCGTTGGGAAACTGTATTTCATTCATCTTTCATCTTTCATCTTTCATCATTTATCATTCATAATTCATAATTAAAAAAAATGAGGCTTCTTGCGATAGATTATGGGAAAATACGGACAGGAATTGCCGTTTCGGACAGTTTGCAGTTGATAGCCAACGGCTTAACAACTGTGGATACTGCAACTCTTTTGCCTTTTTTAAAAGATTATTTTTTGAAAGAAAAAGTTGAAAAAATAATTATCGGCAATCCGAAACATCTAAATAATGAGCCTGCTGAAATTTTTGCAGAAATAGAAAAATTTATAACTGTTTTAGAAAACGAATTTCCAGAAACAAAAATTGAACTTTTCGACGAACGTTTTACCTCAAAACTCGCTTTCAAAACAATGATTGACAGCGGCATTTCCAAAGAAAAGCGCAAAAACAAAGCCCTGATAGATAAAATCAGTGCCACAATTATTTTGCAGGACTATATGGAGCAGAGTTTTTTGGCACGCAGATAACAACAATTATCTAATCTTTTCCAAATCAAAATTCAAAGTCAGCAACTGTCGGTGTCCGAGTTGGTGTCCGTGAACTGCTTGAAACTGCCACGAAAATTTGGCGGAAACAAAATCTTTCTTGAACAAATCAAACGAAATGTCGGTGGTGTTGAAAACTTTTTCCGTTAATTGATACATCGGGTCGCCCCAATAAAGCGCACTTTTGTATGTTTGATAAAACGGAAACATATTTTCGCCAAAATAAAAATTGTTTTTTAGGCTTAGCCACCGCCATTTTATCGCAAAATCGACAAGCAAACCCTGCGGAGTGTAACGCTGTTGTGCCTTTCTATCTCGCTGATAACCAATGACATAACCTGCCTGCAAATATAATTCCGAAAAAAGAGTTTTGCCGCCAAAATCAACCCCGACAAACGGATTAACAAGCGCATCATCGCACACGCCAACTTCGGGTGTTGGTGCGCCGTAATTTGCCAAATGATTCATCTGCACCACTCCGCCGCCGTAAAACCACTTGTAATTGGCTCTGCCATTGAGAATTAACACAAAATTCTCTCGCGTGTCGGCACTCTGCAACCCGCGCCAATCGCACAAAAATTCCACGAAACCGATTTTGTTTTTATACTGAAAAAGCGCGCCTTGAATGTTCGGGTTGGAATAATACGCCGAACTTCTGCGAAAAATAGCGGGCAAACGGCTCGTCATTTTGCTGTAAGGAACGGTGCCGAAATTGAGCGTAAAACCTTTGTTAAGATAACTGTAAAACACTGTCGGCAAGACAGTTACATCGCGCCAACCTGTGCCGAAAGGCTGAATGTAGGTCGCACCCGCGATAAGTCGATGAACGCCGCCCGCAGAGTCGTTGAGTTGCAGCCCGACACTCGGCGTAAGGTGCATTCCAAAGAACGTTTTTGACGGACTGTAATCGGTGTGATACTCGCGGTTGTCGAAATAAGTTTGAAAATCTACATCGTAGATAAATTTCTGAGCATCAATGTTTTGCATCAAACAAAAGAGTGCTGAAAGCAGTAAAATTTTTTTCATTAAATTGAGAGTTATTAATATTTTTAATTGTTAATTTTTTCAATTTTTAGGCGCACAAAGGTAGTTGTTTTTTTACAAAAATGAACAATTTTGTGCCGAATATTTTGAGGAAGTGAGCCGAAAAAATGCAGCACATTATATTTTGCGCTGCAACAATTCAATCTATTTCGCCCTTTTTGTATAATTCAAAAAGGCAGGGCGGACTTTCGTAATAAATACTGCTGTTAAAATCTTCTATTTTGCGCGAAAGCCACGAATTATAAACTTCCGACAAAACATCAATGTAATTTCTGTTTTGAAAACCTGCAACATCAATTATCAAGCGTTTATAAACTTTGCCAATGTCCCAATGTGTTGGTATTGAGTATTTTGCATCGGAAATATTGTCAAAATATCCATCTTCGATATTGTGCTTTTCAATCAATTCAGACGAAATTTTATCAATATTTTCTGAATGATACACATCAGCCAAATCCAAAAAGTGCTGCAATCGCTCTTTGCCAATGGCATTTACAACCACATTTCTGTGATTTTTTGTTTTTCTGCCGATATATTCAATCAGCGAACAGAGGAAAAACAAATCGTTGCTGTCTTTTTCTTCTCTACCGTTCATTTAACTTGTTTATAATCAATAAATTGGATACATTTTAACGCTTTTTCTGAGCAAAAAGCAATTTGGTGTGTCGGCGTTTTGAATTTTGCCAAAACCCAAAACTGTTCGCGCGTGATAATTCCGCTGATAAAATCTGATATGTAATTGTAAATCTGGTCGTTAGCCATTGCGCCAATAACAATATCAAAATTGTGCTGTTTTCCCGAACGGCAATCAACAATAAAATCACGCCACTCTTCCGTCATTTCGGCAAAGTGCAAAATTTTCAGATTGTCGTCTTTTTCGTCTTCAAAAACAGTTACAATCGGCGTGTCGTAA
>JAISKN010000040.1 GCA_031260925.1 Prevotellaceae bacterium
ACTGCATTTGCACCGCAATCCGTTAGGATTGCATCGCTCGGTAGAAAAAATATAAATATAAACCTGCATTCCGTAGGAATGCACCCTTAAAAAAACATTTCAACCCCTGATTCGCATAATTTATTGTGAGTAAAATTAAAATCTGACTATTTCTTTTTCATTGCCTTTTAATAAAAAACTGCTTATATGAATGTCCTCGTCTATGCTTTCCCAATGCAATCCGTCATATAGTTGCTGCCAATCATTGCGCTGCACGGCTGTTGCATTTTGCAGTCGCGGAAAACGATTTAATGCTGCGCTCAAAACCTTGTTTTTGGCTGTTTCAGCATACATATTATCGTTGTCAAACCATATTTTTTTGATTTTTTGCATTATTTTTTCAGGGCTATAATCTCAACTTGCAAAAGTTATGAATAAAAATTTATTTTTACAAGGTCAAAATAATCTTCTTTAATACGATTTCTGATTGGGTTATTTTTGCCAACTAAAAGCATCGTAATTAGTTGTAAATCATCAATAAAACATATTGCTTCAATTTTTTCAACTTCAGAATCTTTGCTTTGCTGAAACCAAGAATCAAATAATCGTTTTCTGATAGATTGACGATTGTCGAACGAGTCCAAAACAATTATTATTGCATTAAAATTATCTTCAAAAAATTGTCTTAAAACATATTCAACAGTAGTACGAATTTTATCGTCTTTTCGCGTTTCCCCTTTCTTAATCTGCTCAATATTAAACATATACAAGCAATATTCATCGCTTGTATTAACTATTGGATAATAGAGAAACGTCAATTCATATATTAAACCAAAATCAGTTTCAAAACTATATCCGTTTGCAATTTCAGTTATGTTATAGTGGCTTTGCAAATTCAAAATTTTTAGATTTAAACCCTGCTAATGAGCCAAATTGACGAATATAATTTTTCATATTTCGTTTGTCCTCTAAAACAATTTGAAAAAAATTTGCTTTTTTTTCTGTTGCTTTGCTATTATTTATTGTAGAACTCATAATATTTTGATTTTCTGCAAAATTACAAAATAAATTTCTTTTTACAAACAAACCTTTTTATTACTTTTGCAGAAAAATTATCATTATGGAAAAAGCGTGCGAAACAGTGAAAAATATTGTGAAAATAGTAGCGGAAAGGTAAAAAATTAAAAACAACCCTCGAACATTTTTAGTTGAGGGTTGTTTTCGTGGCAGTAATTTTTTTGTTTATATAACATTTTTACCATTACCAATAATTAATTGTTCCTGTGTATGTTATGTTAATTGTTGTACCAAAATAACTTGTTGCTTGAAGTGTTACTTCGTTTTCGCCTATTGTTAAAGTGCCTGATACCAAATAATATACATTATTATATCCTTCTGCTTCGTCATTGATGCAAATAGCATACATCATAGCATCACCTAATCCATATTTAACGTCAATAAAATGTGTAGACATTACGGTACCTTCTGCACCAGAATCATTAATTTGATAAATTCCATAAGGAATAGATGATGTAATTATTCGCAATTGAATTTGAGTATATTGAATTTCAGTGTATCTCATAGTCATTTCATAATTATTGCCTTTGTTATTGATAGTACAATAATTATATGCGCCATCTCCTGTAATATTGCGTGTAATTGTCGTTGGTGTGTTTGGCTCTGCAGCAAATGCATCTTCGGCAGTTAAAGAACTGTTGTCTTTAAAATTCGTAATATCCCCTTCATAAATGAATGAAATACTTACAGTGTCGGTTTTATCTGCATCAGAAAACAGTTTTAATATTACATTAAGTTCATACTTTTTTCCATTTGCGGCATCTGATATATTGAATTCTGCAAAAAGTACTTCATTTGCAGAGTCATAATAATATTTGTTTTTAAAATGAAAATCGAGAATTCCAAAGGTATTGGCATTGCGTGGTTTTGTACTGTTATCTGTTTGATAATCATATTTTTCGTATTTGTATTTGCCATTCGCAAGAGTTTTGTCGGCTGTGTGCGTTGAAACTATGTCCAACCACACCATATCGTTGTTATTATTATAGGCACCAATTCCGCAGTTATTTGTATTATTTTGATAATAATTTCCGTATGAAACAACATAATACTCTGTCAAAGTTGTTGTTTCGTCAGGCACAAACGGCGTTTCTGGTTCTGGTTCAGGAATTGGAGTTGTACAACCCGAAAATGCCGCTAACCAAACAATCAATACGCAGAAAGTTGCAAAAAAGTTTCCCCTACTCCTAACGTTTTTCGGAATGACACGGTTTTTTGAAATGGGTTCTCTCTCCATTGTGCTGCTAAATGCACTCGCACTTGTTTTTGTCAGGTTGTAATTCATAATACACTAATTTTGAATTAGTTAATAAATATATTTTGAAAAATAAAAAAGACGTGTATAACTATCAACCTTTTGGTTACCACACTCCGTTCTAAGTGTCATATTATTTCAATTTTATCATTTCAAACCTCCATTTTGATAACAAACTTCATATAAATCACGCACAGCCCACATTGGATTGTCGGTATGCAAAGCCCACCAATTTTCCGACAAATAGTCCAACGCACCGTATTTTTCCAAATACAGATACGCATTTTGATTATTCATTTTGTAAGCCATTGCAAACATCGGAATAATAAAAGTCAAAAATCGAATTTTATTTGAAAGTTCTTTGCTCATTTTGTTAATAAATTTCAAAGTACAAAATTACAAAATAAATTTCTTTTTACAAACAAACTTTTTTATTACTTTTGCAGAAAAAAAATTATGTATAAAAAAATCTTTTTATCATTAGTTGCAGCCGTAATGTTTTGCGGCTTTGCAAGTGCGCAAGTTACTGATTTTTACTCATTTACAGTAAAAACAAATGACGGCGCAGATTTTCAACTTTCGGAGTTGAAAGGCAAAAAAGTGATGGTTGTAAATGTCGCTTCAAAGTGCGGACTGACACCGCAATATGAGCAGTTGCAGGCGTTGTACGAAAAATACAAAGACGAAAATTTTACGATTATCGCTTTCCCTGCCAACAATTTCGGGGCGCAGGAGCCTGGAACAGACGAGGAAATTATGCAGTTTTGCAGTTTGAACTACGGCGTAACTTTTCCCATAATGGCAAAAATTTCGGTCAAGGGCGATGATATTGCTCCTCTGTATCAATGGCTTACATCGCAAAGCGAGGAAGGAAAAGAGGTGCAGTGGAATTTTCAAAAATACCTTATAGACGAAAACGGCAAACTTTTTAAAGTGCTTAAACCCAGCGTTTTACCGAATGACGAAGTTGTAATAAAATGGTTGGAAAAAAAATAATGCAGAAAATTTTAAAATACATTTCGCAGCAGTTCGGCAATCCATCGGGGTTTGGCGGGCAAATTTCAACGTTCATAATGAATTGCATCAACCGCAGGCAATACCGCGCAACGCTTGAAAACTTGCATATTTCCGAAAATGATGTAGTTTTGGACATCGGCTTTGGCAACGGCTTTTTAATCAGGCAATTAGCAAAGCAAAAACCGAAAAAGATTTACGGAATAGAGATTTCGGAAGATATGATTGTGGCTGCAAAAAAACGCAATCAAAACGCTGTAAATCAGGGCAAAATCGAACTTTTTAAGGCAGGCGTAGAAAAATTGCCGTTTGCAGACGAAAGCATAGACAAAATTTACACCGTAAATACTGTCTATTTTTGGGAAAATTTCGATATTGGCATTGCGGAAATCAAGCGCGTTTTAAAGCCAAACGGCATTTTTATAAACACAATTTACACCCAAAAACATTTGTCAAAATTGATTATAACCAAATACGGTTTTGAAAAATACGATGTTGAATATTTGCAAAAATACACTGCCGAAAGTGGTTTGAAAATAGTGCAAACTATTAAAATTGAACGCAATAAATCGCTTTGCATTACAGCAAAAAAATATTAACTTTGCAACAAATATTTTTTCTAAAAAATGAAAGACAATATAAAACAATATTTGTTAAAAAAACTGAAAGCCGAAAACACTTTCTGGTCGTTTGATAAGGACTCGCTGCAAAGTCTTTCAGATTGGAATTTGATAAAATATTCGCTCATATATTTAGATTTAGACGATATAAAATGCTTATTTTCAATATTTTCCAAAAAATTGATAAAAAAAGTTTGGATAGAAGAATTGATACCGCAAGGCGATTATCTGAAAAATATGAATTTATGTTTTGCACTGCTTTTTTTCAATGCAAAACGACCTATGATTTACGTTAAATCGTTAGAAACAAGACAGTTAAATAAATTTTTGAGAAAATGAAAGAGGCGTTAGTTGATAAAACATTGAAAATTATTGAGGAAATTTCAAAAATGGAGTTTCCAAAATCATTTTATCTTGTCGGCGGTACGGCTTTGTCGTTGCAGATTAAGCACCGTTTGAGCGAAGATTTGGATTTTATGTGTTGGCAAAAAACAAAAACAGACAAACAAAACATTGATTTACAGCGAATTAAAACAGAACTTTCGAGAAAATTTACAATAAATAAAACAGATATTTTAGAATACAATCATATTGAAATTTATATTGAAAATGATGTTAAACTATCTTTTTATGCACCTGAAAAACGTGAGCCGAAAATCAACCCTGTACATTTTCTTAACAATCTGATTTTGTGTGATATAGAGTGTATTGCAGCGTTAAAAATGGAAGTTATGCTGCGCAGAAACGAATTTAGAGATTATTACGATATTTATTCAATTTTACAAAATCAAAACATTGATTTACAGGATATTATACAAAATGCTTTAAAATATTCGCAGCATAATTTGAAAAGTAAAAATCTAATCGGAATGCTTACAAATTCTGATAGATTTAAGCAAAGTGCTGATTTTCAGCAATTAAAACCAAAATATAATATTACAAGCAAAGAAATTGAAACTTTTTTGCTTGAAAAACTATCTAAAAATCTTAATTTATAAAAATGAAAACTACACCATTTACAGACATTCACATCGCTTTGGGAGCGAAAATGCACGAATTTGCAGGCTATAATATGCCAATTCAATACGCGGGAATTAACGAGGAGCACCTTGCCGTTTGCAATTCTGTCGGCGTTTTTGACGTGTCGCATATGGGCGAATTTTGGATTAAAGGCGAAAATGCAACAACATTTTTGCAGAAAATTTGCTCTAACGACATCGCAAACCTTGCTGTCGGCAAGGCTCAATACAACTGTTTTCCCAACAGAAAAGGCGGAATTGTCGATGATTTAATCGTTTATCACTACGAAACTGAAAAATATATGCTCGTGGTGAATGCCGCAAATATTGACAAAGATTGGGCGTGGGTCAATGCAAATAAAATTGACGGCGTTGAGTTGGAAAACTCGTCTGACAACATTGCGCAACTCGCAATCCAGGGACCGAAAGCAGCCGAAATTTTGCAAAAACTGACCAAAACTGATTTATCGCAAATTCCATACTACGCCTTTGAAGTCGGCGAATTTGCAGGCGTTGAAAACGTGATAATTTCAAACACAGGCTACACAGGCGCAGGCGGTTTCGAGTTATATTTTTACCCCGAATTTGGCATAAAAATTTGGAATGCCATTTTTGAAACAGGCAAAGAGTTTGACATTAAGCCAATCGGCTTGGGCGCACGCGATACATTGCGCCTCGAAATGGCTTTCTGCCTCTACGGACACGAAATTGACGACACAACTTCGCCTATCGAGGCTGGTTTGGGCTGGATTACAAAGCCCGCCGAAGGTAAAAATCTAATTGACAGCGATTTATATATCAAACAACGCAAAGACGGCGTTGAAAGAAAACTTGTCGGTTTTGAAATGAGAGAAAAAGCAATTCCGCGTCAAGACTACGAACTCACTGATTGTCAGGGCAATATCATTGGCAGAGTAACTTCTGGTTGTATGTCGCCAACGGCAAAAGTGGGCATCGGAATGGGCTACGTTAAACCTGAATTTTCCAAAATCGGCACAGAAATTGCCGTTCTCATTCGTGGAAAAGAGGTAAAAGCGGAAGTTGTAAAACCACCATTTAGAAAATAGTAATTAGTAGTGAGTAATTGGTAATTAGTAATGAGTATCAAGTATTAAGTATCAAGAAGGTATTGACAAAAAACTGATTGTTTATTTTAACACTTGATACTCATTACTAATTAGGGGGACTTCTAATAATTGACAAAAAATCAAAAGTCGGTGTCATTGCGGGCTTGACCCGCAATCGCTCGCAAGTGTTTTTCAATCAATTGCGGGTTGTCATTCTGAACTTGATTCAGAACCGCAATGACACAGTATTATATTTTTATGTTGCATATTGAAAAGTTTAATTTTTAGAAGTTCCCATTACTCATTACTTAATTACTAATTACTTGATACTAATTACTAATTACTAATTACTCATTACTCATTACTCATTACTCATTACTCATTACTAAAAAAATATGAATGAAATTGAAAAAACTTTATCGTTGAGCAGTTTTTCGCCCATTGTTATTTTGTTGATATTCAGTGTTTTACTGCTTGCTTTTGTGTTGCGGAACTCGAAAGAAATTTATTTTCAACGAATTCAAAATATTTATTCTGTCGTAACGATGCAATTATCGCAAAACAAAAAAGTTTCGTTGCGCGAAGATGCTTTCAGCAAGGTTGCGATGTGGTTTTTAGCATTGCTTGGCTTTTCGTTTTTTATTGTACTTTTGAACAATTTTGATAATCTGCAAAAAATTCCTTTTTACAAAAAAGATGAGATAATCAATGATTTTTTCTTACAACTTACAGCGATTTTTGCAGTTTCGGGCATAATACTTTTTTTTAAACGGCATTTTTTCGGTTATTTACAACGAGTATTCGACCTGAATAGACACAATTCCGTTCTTTTCCGCAACACATTTCTTTCTGTTTTTTCATTGCTTGGCATTTTTCTGTTTTTTCTTTCATTTCTGTACGTTTTTCTGCCGAGTTTTCAATTTTCGTTGATTGTTTTTGGGGTAATTTTGATGGTTTTTTCAGCCCTGTTTTTGTGTTTTGTTTGCCTTAAAATTTTTTTTAACGGAATAGTATCATTGTTTTACTTTTTTTTGTACCTTTGCGCACTCGAAATTTTACCTGTTTTGGTAGTAAAAAAACTGCTTATTCAGGCTTATGAAACGACTATAATTTTTTAAGTAAAGTGCTAAAAATCAAGAAAATACTTATTTCGCAACCCAAGCCAGAAAACGGCAAATCGCCATATTACGATATTGCAGAAAAATACAATATTAAGGTAGATTTCCGCCCTTTTATCAAGGTTGCTGGAATTTCTGCTGACGAATTTCGCAGCCAAAAAGTCAATATTGCGAACTTTTCGGCTGTGGTTTTTACTTCACGCACGGGCGCAGACCATTTTTTCAGAATTTGCGAAGAAATGCGCATAAAACTTTCTGAAGACATCAAATATTTTTGTCTTTCTGAGGTAATAGGTTTTTATTTGCAAAAATTTGTGCAATTCCGCAAACGCAAAGTCTTTTACGGCGCAAACGGCAAACTTTCCGAAATGTTTGCTCAAATCAACAAACACAGCGAGGAAAATTTCCTTTTTGTGCTGCCGGAAAACAACAATGACGATATTTTTGCAATGCTCAAAACGGCGAAATTTAAGTATCAAACTACGACAATGTACCGCACTGTAAGCAACGATTTTACTAAAAATGAGGCGTTTGATTATGATATGCTGATTTTTTTCAGTCCGCAAGGCATAAATTCGTTGCTGAAAAATTTTCCAAATTTTAGTCAGGGAGAAATTGCTATCGGCTGCTTGGGTGCAACCACCGCGCAATCTGTGAGAAACGCAGGATTGCGGCTTGATTTGGAAGTGCCTAACCCGCAATTTTCTTCGCTCGCTATGGCACTTGACGATTTTATCAAACAAAATCACAAAAACTCAAAGGGAACTAAGAACTAAGAAATAAAAGTTAAGAAATAAAAAATAAAAAAATAAACTTTCGCAAGTTAAAATTATTAGAAAAATAAACCTGATTTTAACCTGATAAATAAACAAAACAACCTGAGTAACAGTAAAATAACCCCTTACCTAACCTGATTACCTTATTGAAAACCTAAGAATAGGTAACAGGTAATAGGTAATAGGTAACAGGTGATAGGGAATAGGTAATAGGTAACAGGTAATATGCAAGTTACGACTATTGCCTGAAAGGCAAATATATTTTAGCCCAATGCAAAGCGTAGCGGCGCGTTGGGAAAATTTAGCCCAATGGCAACGCCTTGGGTAACAAAATCAGGTAATCAGGTTGATTGTGGCGGAAATTTCCTTGCTACTGAGGTTGTTTAGTAAGAAAAATTAGGTAAAAATTAGGTTTTTACTTATTACTTATTACTAATTACTTACCACTTATTACTAATCACTAATTACTGACTACTAATTACTTACCACTAATTACTAATTACTAACTACTAACTACTTTTGTCTTGTGTCTGCAAATTTTCCGAAATCGGAACATATAAAATCGGAGAAAGAGATTACAAATCTTTTTAAAAATGGCAAGTCTATTGTGGTTTTTCCAATTCGCGCGCTGTATTTGACAACAAATGAGCCTCAAAAAGTGAAAGTTATGGTTTCCGCGCCGAAAAAATTATTCAAAAAAGCAGTTTCGCGCAACTATTGCAAAAGGCTTTTGCGTGAGGCATATCGTCTTAATAAACAACAACTTACATCTACAATCGCAGAAAAAAACTACGGAATTAATATCGCTTTTTCAATTATTGACAAAGAAAAACCAAGTTTTCAGACAATTTCCGAAAAAATTTCAATTATTTTAAATAAAATTTTACTGACTTTATAATGAAAAGGTGTTTGGCACAATTTTTGCTCTTACCAATAAGGTTTTATCAAGTTGCAATTTCGCCGCTTTTTCCGCCAACTTGCCGTTATACGCCTACCTGCTCGCAATATGCAGTAGAGGCGATTACAAAATATGGGTTAAAAGGCGTTTGGTTAGCAACAAAGCGAATTTTGCGTTGCCACCCTTTTGGAAAATCGGGCTATGACCCTGTTCCTTGAAAAAATTAATGCGTTGATTTATGTACATTGCAAATTTTAATAATAAATTTTTCTATTATGTCAAAAAAAGCCTCGACATTAAAAACTAAACATCAGCCAATTTCAATTAACAGTTGGCTGGTAACATTTCTCTTGCTGACAATTCCTGTATTCAATATTTATATGTTGATACATTACGCTTTTATTCAAAAAATTAGCCGAACAAAACAAAATTTTGCGCGCTCATTGTTTGTTTATTCAGCAATTTTAATACTTGTATTTATTCTTATTGTAATAATTTTTCAAATAGATTTGGCAGAAACTTTTTCAAAAATAGTTCATTCTTTTTCAACCATTCCTATTGAGGAAGAAATTACTACTCCCAACGAGTCTTATATGTTTGAATAAAAAACAAAATTAGATAAAATTAAAATAGATAAAATGCAGATTGTTAATCAGTTAACAATCTGCATTTTATCCATTAAATCGGCGTTATCTGCCTGCTGAAACATTTTATGCACGCATTCTTTGCGATACCTGCTCAATTCGTTCCTTTGCGTAATCAAGCGTGATATTCAGGCTTGATTTGTCCTGTTCAGACGGCACTTCAAACATCGCGTCAGTCATCATCGTTTCCACTATTGAACGCAGTCCTCGCGCGCCGAGTTTATACTCAATCGCCTTATCTACAATATATTCAAGCACATTTTCATCAAAAGTGAGCGTTACGCCGTCAATTTCAAAAAGTTTTATATATTGCTTGATGATAGAATTTTTCGGTTCTGTAAGAATTTTTCTCAACGCTATTCTATCAAGCGGTTCGAGGTAGGTCAGCACAGGCAAACGTCCGATAATTTCAGGTATAAGCCCAAACGATTTTAAATCTTGCGGCGCGATATATTGCATAAGGTTATTTCTGTCAAACTGAAACTCTTTTTTTGTATGAAATCCAACAACGTTTGTATTCAGTCTGTTTGCAATTTTGCGCTCAATTCCATCAAATGCGCCGCCGCAAATAAAAAGAATATTCTGAGTGTTAATCGGCGTTAGAGGCTGTTCAGGGTGCTTTCGTCCGCCTTGCGGAGGCACATTTACCACTGCGCCTTCGAGCAGTTTTAGCAAGCCCTGCTGCACGCCCTCGCCGCTGACATCACGGGTAATGCTCGGATTATCGCCTTTGCGTGCGATTTTGTCTATTTCATCAATAAAAACTATTCCTGTTTCAGCCGCTTTCACATCATAATTTGCAGCCTGCAAAAGCCGCGTAAGAATGCTCTCAATATCCTCGCCGACATAACCCGCTTCGGTAAGCACAGTTGCATCAACAATGGTAAAAGGCACGTTAAGTCTTTTCGCAATAGTTTTTGCCAAAAGAGTTTTGCCTGTTCCTGTTGCGCCTACCATAATGATATTCGATTTTTCTATCTCAACATCATCAATATCAGTGCGCTGCGCCACTCTTTTGTAGTGATTATAAACTGCCACCGACAAAAACTTTTTCGCAGCATCTTGCCCTATTACATACAAATCAAGGAAATCCTTTATCTCTTTCGGTTTCGGAATATCAGAAGAATTTTTTATTCCCGAGTAGGCTCTTTTCAATTCTTCCTGCACCATTTTATGCGATGCCTCGATACAATTAAGGCAAATTTGAACACCATTTTGCCCTGTAATCAACAGCCCTGCCTGATATTCATTTCTGCCGCAAAAGTTACAAACTTTATTTTTTGCCATATATTATTTTTACTGAAATTAACATTTAAAAAAAGTGTGCAAAGTTAATCAAAAAAAATTAAAAAATAAAAAAAGCAGACGGCTTATTTTGCATCTGCTTTTTCCATTCAATTATTAGTTTTATTTTATGACAATCAAATCTGCTCTGCGGTTTGGCAAGTAGTCAATAGTTGGTCCTTGAATTGCTCCGTGTCCTTCGCAAACAACAATTCTATTTGCCTTAACACCGTATTTCTTAATCAAAGTTTCTCTTACAATCTTTGCACGGTTTTTGCTCAATTTTATATTGTCGTATTGAGAGCGTTGTCCCTGTTCATCGCAATAAGCGTGGATTTCAAGTTTTGCATCTGGATTTGCATACATTTTGCGTGCAATGCCTGCCAAAACGTTGTGTGAAACTATTGTTAAGTCTGATTTTGACGTTGAGAAATATACCGATGCTCCGAAATCTTCTATTCCATATCCACTTGAGCCGTATGTTCCGCTTTGTTTAGTAGTCGTTCCGCTTGGCGTACGCGCATCATTGCAAGGCGCGCCGTAAGGTGTCGGGTCAATAGCGTTTGGTATTCCATCGCCGTCAATATCATTGTCAAGCCTGTTTGGTATTCCGTCACCGTCAAGGTCATCGTTCGGTCCTGTCTGTTTCCAATTAGGAATACCGTCTCCATTCACATCGTTCGGGTCTTTAATCGGTTTTGTTTTGTCGCCGTTATGATACATATTGTCTGCATAATCAGGCATCAAATTTTTCGATAAGCCGCATATTTTTCCCCAAGGAGTTGGGTCTTCTTCGTTCATTAAACCGTCTCCGTCAATATCAGGGTCTGATTCATTGGATATTCCGTCTCCATCAATATCGTCGTCATATTCAATAACAATCACTTTGCCTGTGCTGGTGCGGTATGAGCCTGCGCCGTAAGGAGTTGGGTCTTGTTCATTAGGTATGCCGTCTCCGTCAATGTCTGGGTCTTCGATATTTGGTATTCCGTCTCCGTCCATATCGTCATTGTCGCCATACTCTTTATAATCGGGTATTCCGTTTCCATTAACATCATACGGATTTTTAATCGGCTTTTTCGGGTTGCCGTCAATATATTTATTGTCAGGTTTGCCTGTGCTGTTTTTTAAATACGAAATATTTTTCTCAATTATTTTTCCGTTAGGAATGCCGTTGCCATTAACATCGCACGGGTCTGCAATCGGATTGCTGGAATCGCCGTCGTGATAAGTATTGTCAGGTATGCGGCGGGCAGCACCATCTACAGGCACGCCCCAATAATCTACCACTGTTCCCGGAGGTGTATTCGGGTGTCTATCGCGGACATCAGGTACTCCATCGCCGTCTGTGTCGCGCAGATTTTCCATATCTTCCTCCAAAGCCTTGATGCGCGGCTCTAAATCATTGACTTTTTTATCTAACGAATCAACTTTATTATCAAGCGAATCAACTTTTGCGCCAAGTTTTTTAACTGCGGGCATTGCCATATTCTGCTCATACTGGCACATAGCCATATCGCGAACGTGGTAATAGTTGCGGTGCGACAAAGAATTAAATTTCCAACGCAAACCAATACCTGCATAAATTGCACCGTCATTGTCGTTTCCTTCAATAGTGCCGTCAAAATTATCTTTATTCAGTCGGATATGATATTGGAAATTAGCCAAAACTCCCAACCAGCGTGTTGCATTCCATTCAACTGATAGACCAACTGGTGCTGACATTGTGTAGTCGTAACTCTTAAATTTTTTGCCAAGTGTTATATCGCCTGGAATAGTGCCGAGTACATCACCATCTCCCAAAAAATACCCGTCAGCCCAATTACCATCGATACTCGTATGTTTTGTCATTTTATACAAGTTGCCAGCAATTCCGACATTAGCATATAACTGCCATTTCTGAGGGCGGCAATGATAAAATATATTCAGCACATTAAACGATGCGCCCAAAATTAATTCGTGGTTCATTCCCTTATAATCGAATGCATCACTCGTAACATATTCTCTGTTAGGATATGCCAATTCATTTTGATAACGTGCAGTGCCGCTGTATGGGTTGTAAAAATACTCCAAATACATACCCCAAATTGGCGAAAAGGTATATTCGAGGTTTGCAGTAAAATTAAAGTTGAAAACCGACCAAGTGGCAGGTCCAATAACTTTGCTTTTACGATTTGCTTGGTCGCCATCAAGATAGCCTGCACCCGCCGTTGCCGAAATCGACCAATGGTTCGCCCGAGTACGATACTGAACCATTTGGGTTGTATCGGGGTCAACTTTTTCAATTTTCACTTTGGGGGGACGAGCCGCAAATGTGTTCAAAATAAACGTTGACAAAAACAAAACGATAAAGATTTTTTTCATATAAAAAATTTTTTTTAATTAATACAAAAGATTATGTTATTGTAAAGCAGCAAATATGATGCCATATAAAATATATTTTAATTTAAAATTTATATAATTTGTGAAAAAATATTTTTTTTACTTTCAAAGTGCAAATTTGCGAAATAATAAATATCTAACAATGAATTAGATAGAAAACTTATCAACAAAATTAAAAAAAAATATTCAAATATTTGCATTTTTTTAATAATTTTTTAAATAACTGAAAATCAGCGTCTTATCACATTAAAAGATATGCTCAAACATTACTTTTAACAAAATTTTAGAAAAGTTTTTTCATTTTTTTTCTTATTTTATTGATAATATTAGAAAAAAAAATTGCATTTTTTGGCTTTTCTTTGACAAATAAATATATTTTTTTTGCAAAAGTAATATTTTTTCATTAATAAAAAAAATTATTTGCGGAAAATTTATAAAAAAGTTGATATTTTATTCAATATTTTTTTTCATTCTATAAATTCAGCAATATTTTTTTTAAATTTTATTTCAATATAGAAAATAAAATAGAAACAAATCGTAAGCATTTTTATATTTTTCTGTGTGATTAGACTATGAAACAGCAAAAAGTTTAATTGATATATGATTAAGACATATTTATTTTTTCAATTAACAAAAAAAAGCACACAGATGACACGGATTGGACAGATTGTTACTGACAATAAATGCTATTAGTAATGCGAATCAGGGGTTGCATTCCTACGGAATGCCCTGAATATGTGATACTTAATTTCTACCGAGCGATTCATTCCTACGGAATGATACTGCATTTGCACCGCAATCCGTTAGGATTG
>JAISKN010000065.1 GCA_031260925.1 Prevotellaceae bacterium
CCGCAATCGATTGAAAAACATTTGCGAGCGATTGCGGGTCAAGCCCGCAATGACACGATATATTTTTTTATGCCGCATATTGAAAAGTTTAATTTTTAGAAGTCTCCTGAATAATTAACATTGCAATCACGAGTTGAAATATAATATTTAGCCACTAACTACACTAATTTATCATTAATTTGTGTTTTTATTAGTGTATTAGTGGCAAAAAAAATTAACCCGTAATTCGCATTATTTATTAAAAATCACTTTTATTATTCTTAATTAACTTACTAATTTATTGTCATTAAACAAATGAAATTTAAAAAAGTAATGTGTCTGTGCATTTTTGCATTGGCATTATGTGCGCATAATATTTTTGCACAAGACACGATAAAAATTACCATTCAGCAAGCCGAAACGCAGTTTTTGGAGCGCAACCTGCAACTTTTGGCGGAACGCTGTAACATTGATGTCGAAAAGGCAAATCTTTTACAGGCAAAACTTTTTAACAACCCGACTTTTTCGGCAGGAATAAATATTTATAATCCCGAAAACCGCCGTTGGTTTGATGTCGGCAAAAATTCAGGGCAATACGTCTTTGCCATAGAACAGGTTATTCGCTTGGGCGGACAGCGCAACAAAGAAATTGCATTGGCAAAAATTGACGTTCAACTGTCTGAAAATCAGTTTTATGACTTGCTGCGCACATTGCGGTTTTCGCTTGGAAGCACCTTTTACGAGGCATATTTCACATACCGCTCGCTTTGCGCTTTTGATGCCCAAATCGCCTTGCTCGAAGAGTTGGAAAATCATTATAAAGAACTGAAAAACAGGGGTGTTGTACCGCTCAGCGACTTGGTGCGCATTCAGTCGCTGTTGTACGGATTGCGTTCCGACAAATTGGAATTGCAAACGGCTTTCAACGATTTGCAGGCGCAACTGCAACTGCTTTTACAGGATAATCAATTCGTTTTTATGCCCGAAATTGACTCAACCCTGTTAAGTTTTGAAAACTTAACAGGGTTAGGCAGTTTAATCAAAGCCGCACTCGAAAATCGGATTGATTTAAAAACAGCAAAAGACGAATTGGCTTGGCAGCAAAAAAAAGTGTCGCTCGAAAAGGCAAACGCTGTTCCGAACATTACACTTGGGGCTGATTTCGACAGGCGCAGCGGCGCATTTGACAATCAGTTTTCGCTGAATGTGGGTATTGATTTGCTGCTTTTCAACCGTAACAAAGGTAATATCAATGCAGCAAAAGCAATCGTAAAACAAAAGGAAACGCTTGTGCAACTCAAACAGACAGAAATAGAAAACGAAGTGCTGAAAAGTTACGCCAATGCGTTAGATGCAGACAGGGCAAGCAGTTTGATTGATGCTGATTTTGAGCAAAACCTGCAACTACTTTTGCAGAGCATTACCGACAATTTCCGCAAGAAAAATATCAGTATGCTCGAATTTACCGATTTTTATGAATCGTATCGAGATAACATTATTAAAATCAATCAAATAAAAAATAAAAAAGCCCAAACAATGCAGGAATTGCAGTTTGTAGTTGGGATAGATTTCAATTTTAAAAATTAAAAGAAATATAAAACTTCACAAGATTAACACAATTTGCAGAATTAACAAATTTTTATTTTATGTAAATCCTGTATTTATGTTAATCTTGTAAAAAAAATTATAAACAGATGAAAAATATAATAATTTTAATCACAGCCGCAATTATATTTGCGGGCGTGTCGTGCAAAAACGGCGCAACAAATAACGAAACTCAAAGCGGCATCAACGACAGCATTTTACTAAGTTTGCCGAAAACCGTTGTCCATTCCGAAGAAATCAATCTGCCGCTGAAACTTAACGGCAGAATTGTGCCTGACGATGCCAAACAGGCAAGTGTCTATGCCCTTGTGAGCGGGCGTATAGGTCAGGTAAATGTGGAACTTGGCGACTATGTACGCAAAGGACAAACGCTTGCCATTCTTAAAAGCGCGGAGGTAGCAGGCGTAAATAATGAACTTGCATTGGCAAAGCAAAATCTCGAAATTGCACGCAAAAACCGCGACACTTACAAAGAACTCTATGAGAGCAATCTTGTGGCTGAACGAGAATTTATTACCGTCAAAGCCGAATATGAAAAAGCGTTGTCGGAATTGCAAAAAGCCGAAAGCGTGGCTGCAATTACAGGCGGCGAAAATTCGGCATATACGCTTGTTTCTCCCATTGGCGGCTACATTATCGCTAAAAATATTACCAACAACTCCGAAGTCAGAGCGGATATGGCAGAGCCGCTTTTTTCTATTGCCGACCTGTCGGTAGTGTGGATTTTGGCAGACGTTTTTGAAGTTGATATTGACCGTATCGTGCTTGGACAAACGGTGGAAGTGCAAACGCTTTCAAACATTGAAAAAAATTATGCAGGTAAAATCGACAAAATTTACAACGTACTTGACCCCGACACCCGCACAATGAAAGTCCGCGTATCGCTCGCCAATCCAAACAACGAGTTGAAGGCGGGAATGTTCGCCTCTGTAAAAGTAAATACGCGAAATGC
>JAISKN010000079.1 GCA_031260925.1 Prevotellaceae bacterium
TGATGGTTGTACAGCACTTACTACACTTAATATCGGCAGTAATGTAACCAAAATACCTTCCTAATCTGCATTATGATAATAAGTATTGTTTGGATAGCAAGGCTTACCTTCATTTGGACTTATAGAATATGTACCGTTGCGTGGTGGGCTTGTAGTTACATCATTAGTCCAGTTATCAGCATATTGCACTGCGCCTGCCGCATTGTAAGATTGTGCAAAAGCACTCGTTACCCCAAAGCAAAAGCACATCAGCATTGCTGCCGTTAAAAACTTTAATCCTTTCGGATTATTTGCGTTACTGTTAAAATGGTCGCCACCATTGTTGCACCGTAGTGCTTTTTTTGTAAACTTTTTCATACTAAAATAAAATTAAAATTATTAATAAATAAAATGAGTTGTATTTGTTCAAATTTTTGAAAAATAAAAAAAGTGCAAACTATTTCGTTGACGCTTATTCTGCGATTAGCAGGCTCTGGTAAACCTTATTAGATTGAATAAACACGAGATAATTCACACAATAGTGTGAATTATCTCGTGTTTATTCAATCTAATTATTTTTTGAAATTTACCAGATTTCGCTAATTCGAGAATAGGCTGCTGTCCTATTTTTTATAAGTATATTTGTGCATATTTTCTACGCTTTTGTTTTATATCATATCTAATTTTTTTGTTGTTTTTGAAAGTGCAAAGATACAATTTTATTTTATATTTTTATTTAACAATCAAATATTTTTCAATAATTCACTCGCTTTCATTTCCATTTTAGAGAAAGCAAACAGTTTTTTACCCAAATCTTTAAATGATGCGCCAATATGATATACATCGTTGTCTATCAAAAGAAAACGGTCGTGTATATTAGGTTTTTCTGCGATAAAAATTTCGGAATATTGGGCATTGTGCCTGTCTAAATCAAGTTGAATTTCATTAGTAATTTTAGCGGTGTAAATGGTTGTTTTTACATCGGCATTGCGTTTTGTTAAAAGCGTTAAAACGCTATTATCTAACCAATTATCTATCAAAATAATTTCTTTTTTCGCCATTTTAATCAAATCGGCTACAAAAGTGTAGGCATCAAAAATTTGTCCGTTGTAAAACACGCCTTCGACAGGCGGCAAACTTGTACGAACAAAAAAATCAATCTGCTTTTCGGCATTTAACAATCGTTGTTCGTGCTGAAAAAGTTTGTTATCAACCTGCTCAAAACGTTGATTGATAGCATAACCTTTCAAAATATACTCTTTCAAAGTTTTGGTTGCCCAAATACGAAATTCCGTACCTCGTTTGGTATTAACCCTGTAACCCAACGCAATAATCATATCTAAATTGAAATAGTCAATATTGCGCGCAACCTCGCGGTTGCCTTCTTTTTGAACTGTTCGGAAATTCCGAACAGTTGAGTTTTTTTCCAACTCGCGAGTATCAAAAATATTTTTGATATGCTCGCTGACATTTGCCTTGCTCGAATCAAAAAGCATTACCATTTGCGCTTGCGTAAGCCATACGGTATCGTTTTCAACCACAACATCTAAATTAATGGAATTGTCAGGTTGGTAGAGAATTACCTCATTTTTTGTATTTTTAACGATTTCTGCGGTCATTTGGTTTTAGAATTGCGGTACAAAAGTATAAATTTATTTTGATATTTCCTTTTTTTATAATTTGTAGATTCTTACTCTATTATAATTTCAACACTCCATAAAATATCATTTTCACAACATTGGTAATAAAATAATTTTTCATCAAAAGGAACATTTGTGCTGTCAAATTGCTCTTCAAAGATTACTTCTATTTTGCTTTCTTTGTAACTCTTTACAATTTGATAACGTTTATCACAATCAAGTGAATCGCCAATAAAAGATTCTGTCCAATTAACAAATTTTGTTACATCTGTTTCATATTCAGAATTATGTTTAATAATGAAACTTATCTTATCTCTTGCCTTTTCCAACATTTTTTTACTCATAATTTTATATATTTTTTCAAAGTGCAAAGATACAATTTTATTTTAAATTAACAAACGAAACCTACTTTAACAAACTTTAACTCTTTGCGCAGGGTTACAAGTTGTTAAAAATTTTTCTACCTTTGCCGCCCGAAAGGTTATACAGACCTTTGTTATTAATGCAATACGAAATTCCAAAATTTTCTGTTCCCTCGTTTCGCTCTTTTGTGCCTGAAAAAGTGCGCCCGTGGATTATTCTGTTTTTTGCGATAATTTTTCAACTGTCGGGCGGGGTTTATCTGGCTGCCGTCAGTGAAATGGTCGGCTCGCTGTCGCTGATGCAGGAGGATATTATGATGGCGGGTTATGCCTCGTTGGTGGGGCTGGCACTGACATTTACGCTTATGTTCCGCCTGAAATTCCGCTTTACATCGAAATGGATTTTGATTGGCTGCTGCACCGCCATTATCATCGGCAACCTGATTTGTATGCACACGCAGAGCGTTCCTGTGCTGGTGGCAACGTGCTTTGTGCTGGGCTTTTTCAGAATGTGGGCGACTTTTGCCTGCAACACGCAAATTCAGTTGTGGCTCACTCCTGTGCGCGACCTTTCGGTATTCTTCTGTTTTATCAATGTGCTGGTGCAGGGCTGTATGCAAATTTCGGGCTTGATGACCATTTACACAGCGTTTTTTTCGATGTGGGAATATATGCACCTGATAATTATCGGCTTGCTCTGTTTGATGTTGCTGGCGATTGTGATACTGATGCGCACACAACGCGAAGTGCGCAAACTGCCGCTCTACGGCATTGACTGGCTCGGCGGTCTGATGTGGGGTTTGACCGTTTTGTCCCTGCTTTTTATTTGCGTCTATGGCGAACATTACGATTGGTGGGCATCTGAGTATATTCGTTTTGCAAGCATCGCCGCTGCTGTGCTGCTCGGCTTAAATCTGTGGAGGGCATCGTTTATCAGACACCCTTATATCGCGCTGAAAACTTGGACTTTCAAGGCAGTTTATATGTCGTTGATAGTTTATGTTTTGATGGATATTTTGCTTGCACCCGCTCATATTTTTGAACATATTTATATGGAAAATATACTTGGCTACGACTCGTTAAATCTGATTTCGCTTAATTGGGTAATGCTCGCGGGCATTACGGCGGGCTGTTTTTTTACTTGGCGCACGTTTGCGGTGCGGAAATGGCGGTACAGAACAATGAACGTTATCGGTTTGTGCTGCATAATCGCTTATTTGGCAATATTTTATTTCGGAATTGATTATAATTTACCAAAAACTGCATTGATGTTGCCGATTTTTCTGCGCGGTTTCGGCTATGTGGTCGTTGCAATTTGCTTGCTGACATTATTAACCCGCGTTCCGTTTATCCCAAATTTCCCGCAGGCACTGACTGTGCAGGCATTTTTCAGCGCAAGTTTGGCTGCCGCAACAGGCGAGGCGATAGTCGGACACATATTAAACGTGGGAACAAAATGGAACTCTATGTTTCTAAGCACCAACCTGGACAATGTAAATATGCTTGCCCGCCAACATTATGTGGGCGACCTCTACGGAATGGTGCAGCAGCAAGCCCTAATGGTTACAATGAAAGATATTTACGGCTGGCTGGCACTGCTCGGCATTTTTTGCCTGATGATACTTTTAATCCACGAAAGCGACATTCGCCCGCGAAGCGTCATAGAGCCGACTTATAAAGTTATCCGCAAAATGATAATGGGGACTTACAGGCGGTTTTCTTCTGTGAAAATTTGACAAAAAGTACAAAAAAGCACACAGATAACACAGATTAGACAGATTTACACAGATTGTTAATTAGGGAACTTCTAATAATTGACAAAAAAAATCAAAAGTAGGTATCATTGCGGGCTTGCCCCGCAATCGATTGAAACATAGCATATTAGCGATTGCGGGTCAAGCCCGCAATGACACGAGAATTTTATTTTTATCATCAATTTACAACGTTATTTTTTTTAATATACTGAAACTCAACATTTATATGCCTAATTCAATATATTTGTATTATCTGTGTAAATCTATTAAATCTGTGTCATCTGTGTGCTTTCTGCCCCATACAATACGAAAACGCCCCGAGTCCCCTCGTGACGTTCCCTCTCTTAATTTATTATCATGAAAAATCTTTTATTTCTTTTAGTTTTTAGTAATCAGTCATTAGTCATTAGACACATTAGTAGTTTTTACAAAATCTTATTACTTATTACTTATTACTCATTACTATTTACTTATTACTCATTACTATTTACTTATTACTAATTACTAATTATTTGCTATTTTAATTCAAACTCTGCTGCCTTGCCTGATTGGCTGCAAGGTGCAATCCACAGTTGGAATTTGCCTTTGTCGGCGCGCTTTTTCATATCGCTGTGCCAATATGCCAAGTCATCAACGGAAAGCGTGAAAGCAACCTCTTTGCTTTCGCCTTGTTTGAGGAAAATTTTGTCAAAATTTTTCAACTCTTTTACAGGGCGAATTAACTCGCCAACCAAATCGCGCACATATAACTGAACAACCTCGTAGGCATCGTAATTGCCTGTATTTTTGACTGTGCAGGTTGCAGTAATTGTGCCGTTTTGCGAAATATTGTCTGACGACAAAGT
>JAISKN010000334.1 GCA_031260925.1 Prevotellaceae bacterium
GTAGATAATTTTAACGAAATTCGCGAAGACAAAGGCGATAAACTTTTAGCGGTCAGGCGCACAAATGTTTCAAATATTGCTGTTTTGAAAATTGATTTTGACAGCGAAAAAGACAGATATAAAATAAAAACAGTTATGCCTATAAGAAATGCACAACTGTTTCGTAAAAAATTGTTATGTGCTAACGACCACTGACTTAATAAAGCCCAAATTAGCAAGCAGGTTACCCTGTACCCTGAATTTCTGTACCGTTTCACAATAGTATTTATCAGGACTATTGGAAAAAGTGGCTGAAACACAACAAAAAATTATTATTGATAATTATTTCAACTGCAAAATTACAACATTATTTTTTACCAACCAAATAATATTTAATATTTAACATTTTTTACAATTTTAATAATCAAAAATAAATTTTTACCTTTGCACTTTATTTAAAATTAAAATTTAATTAACCTAAAAAAATTAATCCAAATGAAAAAATCCTATCTTTATTATCTTATTCCGACCATATTATTTTTTGCCGCGTGCAAAACGCCAAATAATCCAAAAGAAGACCCTTGTAAGGATGTAAAAACAGAAGCCGAAGCAGCGCAAACCATGTTCAATAATCAAATGACTGATGTGCGTGGGACTAGGATTTATGCGGCTATATCTGATGGTGCAGTGAATGGTTATCTGTCGTCGTGCGATGGTGATACACTTGGGGCTGGCATTTTATTAGGTATGAACCTTATGAATAGCGGTAAAGATTTTCAAACAGAAACTGATATGTTTATAGATGCGAAAAACACCCGCGATATTACTTTGCCGACGGTTAAACAGCAGGTTATTGACTGTCAGGCTCAAAATCCTGGATATTAAAATTGCATTAATTGTATTTATATGGGCAGATATTATCTGCCCATACAATTATCTGCAACTTTTTTATTTGCAAACAGTGTTTAATCATTTATAATCCAAAACGCAAAGGAAAGATTTTTCTATTTTATATTTTTTTATCTGAATATAAAGTTGAATAGTTTTCCTTTGCGATAAATAAATAACTCAAAACAAAGGAAAAAACTTATGTTATTCGGAATATTCGGCGGCAAAGCCCTGCAAATCAAAAACTTTTGCGGGGCTTGTTTTTTGCATTATTAAAAAAAGTTGTAACTTTGCAGAAAAACAGAGTAATCTTTATGCAACTTCAATTTTCCACCGCGCCGCAGCCCGCTTTTCACAAAAATTTTGATTTGATTGCAAAATTTTTGAAAGATTATATCGCTGACGGCTATCAGATTTTTATTGCCTCCGACAGCAAAAAACAGACCGACAGAATTGCCGCGATTTTTGCCGACAGGGGCGATAATATTGCTTTTACATCTGTCGAAAAAACGCTGCACGAGGGCTTTGTTGATAATGATTTGAAAATCTGTTTTTTCACCGACCACCAAATTTTTGACCGCTTTCACAAATTTTCGCTCAAAAGCGACACCGCGCGGCGCGGCAAAGCCGCAATGCTGCTCAAAGACCTCAATATGCTCAAACTTGGCGATTTTGTGGTGCATATCGACCACGGAATTGGGCGGTTTGGCGGGCTGCTCAAAACCGACATCAACGGCAAAAAACAGGAAGTTATCAAACTTTTTTACAAAGGGGACGACATAATTTTTGTGAGCATCAATGCGCTGCACAAAATTTCAAAATACAGGGGAAAAGAGGGTGTCGAGCCGCAACTTTCAAAACTCGGCACAGGCGCGTGGGAACGCCTCAAAGAGCGCACAAAGGCGAAAGTCAAGGACATTGCCCGTGATTTGATAAAACTCTACGCGCAGCGGCTTGAGCAGGAGGGTTTTGCCTTTTCGCCCGACAGTTATTTGCAGGACGAACTCGAGGCATCGTTTATCTACGAGGACACGCCCGACCAAAGCAAAGCCACCGCCGATATTAAGCAGGATATGGAGAGTTTGCTGCCGATGGACAGATTGGTGTGCGGCGATGTCGGTTTTGGCAAAACTGAGGTGGCAATTCGCGCGGCATTCAAGGCGGCGACAGACGGCAAACAGGTTGCGGTGCTTGTGCCGACAACGGTTTTGGCGTTTCAGCACTTCAAAACTTTTTCGGAGCGGTTAGCCGATTTTCCTGTAAAAATCGAATATCTTAGCCGCGCAAAAACAGCGAAACAGACAAAGGAAATTCTCGAAAATCTTGAAAACGGCAAAATTGATATTCTTGTCGGCACGCATAAAATTGTCGGCAAAGAGGTGAAATTCAAAGATTTAGGTCTTTTGATAATTGACGAAGAACAAAAATTCGGCGTGGCGATTAAAGAAAAACTTAAAAACCTGAAAATCAACGTTGATACACTGACGCTTACCGCAACGCCGATACCGCGCACGCTGCAATTTTCGCTTATGGGCGCGCGCGATTTGTCGATTATCAACACGCCGCCGCCAAACCGCTACCCTGTGGTAACGGAAATTATTGATTTCGACGAAACAATAATACGCGATGCAATCCGCACCGAAATTGACCGCAACGGACAGATTTTTTTCATAAACAACCGCGTTCAAAGCATCTATTTTTTGGAAAATAAACTGAAAAAACTTATTCCCGAAGCGCGTATCGCCGTTGCTCACGGACAGATGCCGACTACGCAACTCGAAGAAACGATTTTGGATTTTATGGAGTACGAATATGACGTTTTGCTCGCCACAACTGTGATTGAGAGCGGCGTTGATATGCCGAATGTCAATACGATTTTTGTGAATAACGCCAATATGTTCGGATTAAGCGACCTTCACCAACTTCGCGGGCGCGTTGGGCGCAGCAACCGAAAAGCGTACTGCTACCTGATAACGCCTGAATATAAGAAAGTTACAGACGAGGCGCGGCGGCGGTTGCAGGCGATAGAAACCTTTGCCGACCTCGGCAGCGGATTTAATATCGCGTTGCAGGACTTGGACATTCGCGGCGCGGGCAATATGCTCGGCGCGGAACAGAGCGGTTTTATCGCCGAAATGGGCTACGAAACCTACCAGAAAATTCTCGCCGAAGCCGTACAGGAGTTGCGCGATGAGGAATTTTCGGACATTTTTGCAGAACAAAAATCGGAGAAAATAAAAACATACGTTTCCGACTGCGTTTTTGAGTCCGATTTGGAATTAAATTTTCCTTCATACTATGTTTCCAATGTTTCGGAAAGAATGAATTTGTACAGAAAATTGGACTCAATCAGCAATCACGCTGATTTAGAGGTATTTAAGCAGGAATTAACCGACCGTTTCGGCGAAATACCGCAGCAAGGCTTGGACTTGATAAAAGTGCTGCCGTTGCGATGGCTTGCGATGCGGCTCGGCGTAGAGCGGCTCTCGCTCAAAAACGGCAATCTGTCGCTTTTCTTGGTATCAAAAAAAGATTCACCATTCTACGCATCAGAAGAATTTGGCTTGATACTCAACTATTTAAGTCAAAACCCAAAAAACTGCCGCCTTGGCGAAACCGAAGGTAAACGCTTTGTAAGATTTGTCGGAATAAATGATGTAAATCAGGCAGTGGAGATGCTGGAGAAAATATTAGAATGAGAAATGTTAATCAAATATTGAAAATATTACCAAAAAACAAAAAGCAGGTGTCATTCCCGCGCAAGCGGGAATCTCATTTGTACATCGCAGTAAGGGGATTCCCGCCTTCGCGGGAATGACAGGGTATTGCATTTTTTTCTCTATTTTATAATAAAATTTATAAATTCACGTTATAATACATATTTGTCCACAGATTACACAGATTAACACAGAAAATAAATTTTACTAATTCTAAAAAATAATTTGTGAAAATCTGTGTAATCTGCGGACACAAAAAAAGCAATAATTATGAGAAAATATTTTTTAATTGTGTCGCTCTGTCTGTCGAGTGTTTTATCAGCACAAAACACCGAAACCTACACCATTAAAGGCGTGGTAAAAGACACAACTGCAACTGTCGGCATTCCTTATGCCACAATTTCTGTTGCTGATACTTTGGCAACAAATTTTCTAAAACGTGCTGCTGCCGATGCAAACGGCAAATTTTCGGTGGAAGTCAAACTCGAAAAAGGCGATTATATGCTTGTGATTGACGCAACAGGTTGGGACACAAAAAAAATTCCGATTACGTTTTCTGACGATAAAAAAATTGATTTGGGTACAATTATTTTATTGGAAAAATCGGCAGAACTTTTGGGCGTGGAAGTGGTGGCTGTAAAACCGCTTGTAACGCAAGACCTCGACAAAATCGGCTACGATGTGGAGGCAGACCCCGAAAGCAAAACCAACAACGTGCTGGAAATGCTGCGCAAAGTGCCGCTGGTAACGGTTGATGGTGAGGAGAATATTCAGATAAAAGGCTCTTCGAGTTTCAAAATCTACATCAACGGCAAGCCCTCGAATATGATTACCAAAAACCCGAAAGACGTGCTGAAATCTATGCCCGCCTCGTCAATCAAAAAGATTGAGGTTATCACCGACCCAGGCGCAAAGTACGATGCAGAGGGTGTTACCGCAATTCTTAACATCGTAACGCAGAGTGCATTACAGGGTTTTCAGGGTACAGTTTCTGCAAGGGTAAATACAAAAGGCGACCTTGGCGGCAGTGTTTATTTTTCGTCAAAAATAGGCAAGTTCGGCGTAACTGCAAATTACGGCTACAATCAATATAGTTCGCCAAACTGGTCTACGTCGAACAGTGAATATTTTACCGAAAGTATGCCATACAAATATTCCAACACCTATTCTGAAAGCAGTTACAAAGGCGGTTGGCATTGGGGAAATTTGGAATTGAGTTATGAATTTGACTCTTTGAATTTACTAAGCGCATCTTTTGGAGTAAATGGCGGACAATACAAATCTCCCAAAGACAGTTCATTCACATTTTTGCGCAACGAAGCACTTGACACACTCGGTGCATATTTTACATTTGGAAATTTCAAAAACACTTATATCGGATTTAATGGAAACGTTGATTATCAGCGCACTTTCAAAAAGCCAGACCAACTGCTGACAATTTCGTATCTTTTCGATTTGTCGCCTGACAATTCCGAACAGATTTCAAAAATCACTTATGACAACCGTTTTCCAACAAATTTAAATCCAAATGCTTATAATCAAAAATTTGTAAAAAATGGAAAAACAGACGAACATACTTTTCAAATTGACTATACCGAGCCGTTTAACAAAAAACACGTTATAGAAGCGGGTTTGAAATATATTTTGAGAATGAATATTGCCGACAACGATTATAAACTTTATGACGAGGCAACAGGAGAATATGACCGCGACACAGCAAGAATTACCAATGATATGCAGTATTTGCAGCATATTTTTGGTGCGTATGCCTCATATACTTTCAAACTGCAAAAATTTTCGGTGCGCGTTGGAGGCAGATTAGAAGGCACTTTCCGCGATATTCGATATTTAGATTTGCCAGCGCAAAATTTTAAAGACAAAAAACCTGTTATTGATGTTATTCCATCAATTTCGTTGAGTTACAAACCAACCGAAAAATCGACTTTACGGCTAAGTTACACAAACGGCATTTTGCGCCCAAATATTTGGAACTTAAATCCTTATATCGACGACAGCAACCCGCTTAATATTTCTTACGGAAATCCAAATCTGCAATCGGAACGCAGCCATAACATTTCGTTCAGTTACGGCTTTGTTGCTCAAAAATTCAATATGAATATTTCAACTTCGTATGGGCAAACCAATAATTCTATTGAACGATATACTTTTGTTGATACGCTTTCGGGAGTTTTGCACTCAACTTATGCAAATATTGGCAAATATCAACGTATTGGCGGAAATCTTTATTTGAACTATACACCTTGGAAATGGTTAAGATTGTGGGCGCAGAGCAGTATATATTATACAAATTATCACCATCACGATTATTCTGAGGGAAATTTTGGAATGAATGCTTGGGGAGGCTTAAATTTTACTTTGCCTTGGAAACTTAAATTTAATGTGAGCAGCGGCGGCTCAACGCCTTGGGTTGGCTATCAAATGCGTGGAAATGCGTGGTATTATTACAATTTTTCGTTTTCGCGCAGTTTCCTCAAAGGCGACAAACTTACGGTTTCAATTTATGTGCAAAATCCATTTGAAAAATACCGCACATTTACAGGCAGCAGTTGGAGTGAGGGTATTTATAACAATACTTGGACATCAAAACAAATTACGCGCGCATTCGGTCTTTCTCTTTCTTGGAGTTTCGGCGAAATGAAAGCGCAAATCAAAAAAGCCGAGCGCGGCATCTCTAATGACGATGTAAAAAGCTGCGGCGGACAAGGCGGCGGAAATTCTGGCGGCGGCGGAAAGTAAAAAAACTAAAAGCAGGTGTCATTGCGGGCTTGACCCGCAATCGCTCGCAAGTGTTTTTAAATCGAAAGCGGGAATCCCCTGAAAAAACCTGTCATTCCCGCGAAGGCGGGAATCCCCCTATTTCATTGCAGTAAGGAGATTCCCGCCTTCGCGGGAATGACAGGGTATTTTTTTATTAAAATTTGTGTTAATTTGTGTAATCTGTGGACTTTTAATTTTTTTTTGTAATTTTGCGCAAAATTTTTAGAATATGGAAAATACAAAAATACGAGTGCGTTTTGCGCCGTCCCCGACAGGTGCGCTGCATATCGGCGGAGTGCGGACTGCGCTCTATAACTACCTTTTTGCCAAAAGAAACGGCGGCGAAATGGTGCTGCGAATTGAAGACACCGACAGCGCGCGCTTTGTGGAGGGTGCAGAAAATTACATTATCGAGGCGTTGGCGTGGCTCGGCATTAAGTTTGACGAGGGCGTTTCTTTTGGAGGAAAATACGCGCCGTATCGCCAAAGCGAGCGCAAGGAAATTTACAAAACGTTTGTAGAACAACTTCTTGACAGCGGCAAAGCGTATATTGCTTTCGATACGCCCGAATTTTTAGACGAAAAACGCGCGCAAATCGCTAATTTTCAGTACGATGCCTCAACGCGAATGAGTATGCAAAATTCGCTTGTTTTGCCAGAAAACGAAGTTAAAACCAAAATTGCAAACGGCGAAAAATATGTTGTCCGTTTCAAAATTGAGCCGAACGAAGATATTTTGGTCAATGATTTAATTCGCGGCGAAGTAAAGATAAACTCCTCAGTATTAGACGATAAAGTGCTTTGGAAATCGGCTGACGAACTGCCGACCTATCATTTGGCGAACATCGTTGATGACCATTTAATGAAAATCACTCACGTTATTCGCGGCGAAGAGTGGCTGCCGAGCGCGCCGCTGCACGTTTTGCTCTACCGCGCTTTCGGCTGGGAAAGCACAATGCCGAGTTTTGCACATTTGCCGCTGCTGCTCAAACCTGACGGCAAGGGCAAACTCAGCAAAAGAGACGGCGACCGTCTTGGTTTTCCTGTTTTTCCGCTCGATTGGATTGACCGGAAAACAGGCGAAAAATCATCTGGCTACCGCGAGGCAGGTTATTTTCCAGAAGCGTTGATTAACTTTTTGGCACTTTTGGGCTGGAACTCTGGCACAGAGCAGGAAATTTTTTCTATGGAAGAATTGATTAATCTTTTTTCGTTGGAAAGATGCTCAAAATCGGGCGCAAAATTTGATTACGAAAAAGGTAAATGGTTTAACCACAAATACTTACAGACAAAATCTGCCGAAGAACTTGCAGAGTATTTAATTCCAATTTTCAAACAAAAATTTCCTGATAATAATTTACAATTTACAATTTACAATTTACAATTATTGCAGGCGATTGATGCGCTCAAAGAACGCGCAACTTTTCCGCAGGATTTGTTCGATTTGATAGCGTTTTTCTTTGTTGCACCTGAAACTTTCAATGAAAATGACGTAAAAAAACGTTGGAAAGAGGACACCGCACAACTTTTAACCGAGTTAATTCCCGTTTTGGAAAGCATAGAAAATTTTGATAATGAGCATCTTGCCGAAGAAACGGTAAAAAGTTGGTGCGAAGAAAAAAATTACAATCTCGGCGCAGTAATGAACCCTTTTAGATTAACATTAGTCGGTGAAATGAAAGGACCGCAAATGTTTGTCATCACCAAAATTCTCGGCAAAGAGGAAACAATAAAAAGGTTGAAATACGCTTTGCGTTTTTTGGCACACAGATAACGCGGATTAAACGTAGATAATTAAAATATTGGGTATTAGTAATTAAATATTGATATTATGTTATTTAAGTAATTTTTATGGATTGCTTCGGTTGCTTCGGAAATACCTCGCAATGCTAAAACAACTTCCGTCATTGCGAGGTATTTCCGAAGCAATCCAGATTTATTTATCTATACTTAATGCGAATCAGGGGTTGCATTCCTACGGAATGCCCTGAATATGTGATACTTAATTTCTACCGAGCGATTCATTCCTACGGAATGATACTGCATTTGCACTGCAATCCGTTAGGATTGCATCGCTCGGTAGAAAAAATATAAATATAAACCTGCATTCCGTAGGAATGCACCCTTAAAAAAACATTTCAACCCCTGATTCGCATACTTATTTAACTATTCCAAATATTGATGTTTTTTTCTCTTAAAAGCCGTGTTGTTTGCTTAGCAAACAACCTGCAAAAATACACAAAAATATTTGCCGTACTATTTTAATACGGCAAATTATTTTATGTAAAATATTGAATTACAATTATTTAAAGTACTCAGTAACTTGTTCGTTGAGTACCATTTTTTCCTGAAAAACGTATGCGCCTGTTTTTGGCGACTTAATCATTTTGATAACTTTTGAATGACCACGTCCTTCTCCTTTTTGCAATGATGCAACCGCTTTCTTTGCCATAATCTAATTATTTTTATTTGATTTCACGATGAACAGTTACTTTTCTCAAAATCGGGTTGTACTTTTTCAACTCCAAACGAGCCGTAGTATTTTTACGGTTTTTGGTAGTGATGTAGCGGGAAGTCCCCGGCATTCCGCTTGCTTTGTGTTCGGTGCATTCTAAAATCACCTGAACTCTTGCGTCTTTACTTTTTTTAGCCATTTGTTTTTCCTCCTAAAAAAATTACATTACAAACTTGATGTCGTTCCAATTGCAGTATCCTTTTGCAACGGCACTTTTTAATGCTGCATCTAACCCATTTTTGTTAATGGTGCGAAGCCCTGCAGCCGAAATATTGAGGCTTATCCAGCAATCTTCTTCTACATAGTAGAATTTTTTGGCAAACAAATTCACATCAAATACGCGCTTTGTACGGCGGTTTGAGTGTGATACGTTGTTACCAACCATTGCTTTTTTTCCTGTGATTTGACAGATTTTTGACATTGTTATATCTGATTTTTAATGATTTCTTATTCTCAAAAAAAGGACTGCAAAGGTACAACTTTTTTTTTTATCAACAAAATATTTTTTTGTTTTTTTTAAAATAAATTTATCTTGCTAATGCAGCCTTTATTCTTTCACCCATTTTCCCAAAAATTTTGCTCATAATTTGCTGAAATTTAGATTGTTCCTCTTTTTCAAAATACTCGTGTGTGTAATAATTTGACCTGTCGGTGTAACCGTAACCGTAGCCATAACCGTATCCATAACCATAACCGTATCCATATCCGTAACTGTACCCAAGTTTTTTCTTGTCAAGGTCGTTCATAATTACATAAACGTTTTTCATTCTGTCATTATAAATTCGTTTTGTAATATCTTTAAACGTAACTTTTGAAGTTTTGAAACTGCGGACAACAATCAGGCTTATATCACAAATTTGCATAAGTTGATGCGCGTCTGCAACAAGTCCAATCGGCGAAGTATCAACAACGATAAAGTCGTACATTTTTCGCAAATCGGCAATCATTTCGTGTATTTTTGCGGTGCGGACAAATTCGCCAGGATTTGGCGGCATAACTCCGCTTGGAAGGAAGTCAATCCCATATTCTGGCAGCGAAACAATCGCCTCTGTGAGCGGAATATCTCCGAGAATATAATTGACAAAACCGATTTTTTTGTGATTTTCACCCAAAAGAATGTGTGTGAGGTTTGGACGGCGAAGGTCGAAGTCAATCAACAAAACTTTCTTTTTTTGCAGTGCGAAAGTGCCTGCAAAGTTTGCCGAAACATAGGTTTTTCCGTCTCCAGACTCGGCAGACGAAAACAGAATGACAAAATCCTGTCTTTTCCCTATCAATATTTCGATTTTTGTTCGTATTACACGCAGATTTTCCACAAAAACGCTATTCGGATATTTTGTTGCAATAATTTTGTCGTCAAGTTTGTGTTTTGTGTGGCTGATTGTGCCTATTAATGGAACTTTTGAAAGTTTTTCAACGTCTTTTTCTGTCCTTATTGTGAAATTTAACAACTCTTTTAGAATAATAAGAATAGCAGGAATTAACAAGCCCAACGCTAAGGCAAAAGTGTATTTATCTTTTTTATCGCCGCCATTTACTATTGAGGAAATGCGGGCTTTTTGCAAAACAGAATTATCTGACGAATTGGCGGCTCTGCGCATTTGCGCCTCTGCTCTTTTTTGCAAAAGAAAAGTATAATACGAGTCATTGATATTAAATTTGCGCTCATAATCAAGCAGTTTGCGCTCTTTATCAGGCGCATCGCGCAATGTTTTAGAAATTTCTTCAACTTCTTTGTTGTATGTTTTTCTGTCTATTTCAAAAATTGAATTTACTGAGTTCATCAACTCAAAGAGATATTTTTTTATCAGTTCCATTTGAGATGTGTTTTTCTCGTAAAGTGGATTTTTTACGCCTACTTCGTTTCTTTCCAGTAACAATTTATTGTATTCTGTAACATAACTTAACAACCCATTGTCTGAAATACCAAGTGTAGTCGGCGACATAATTGTTTGGTCATTTATATTTTTCGTTAAATAGTTTCTTAAATAATCAAAATAATTATCTCTAATTTTTAACTGTTTGCCCCGTTCCTCTACATTATCCATTTTCTGCGACAGACTTGCGGTAAATTGCCCTGATTCGTACATATTATTTTGAACTCTGTATGCGCGCAAAGTAGCCTCAGCACTGCTCAAACTATCGGCAAGATAAAGAAGTTGCTCGTCAATAAAATTTATTGTTTTAATTGCCTCCTCGTTTTTCTTTGCGAGATTATCGTTTAAAAATGTTTGCGTGTGTTTGTCAAGGAACGCCTTATCGCGTTCAGTATTTCCGCTCATTAAACTCATTCGCAAAATTGAAGTTTTGTCAATAATTGATGGAGTAATTCCTCCAACAAATTCACTTACAAGCGATTCTTTATTTCTGAAACGAAAATGCAAATTTTTATAATATGGAAATGTTGTAGGCATAATTTTTACGAAAAATATATCGCAGCCAATCGGTTCGCCATAATTTCCATTAACGGTAGTAACAACGCTTTTGTCCTGTAAAACCTCAATTACAAACGAACTGTCTTTTTTTTGTATAAAAGAATATTCATAATTATAAGCATTATCATTTAAAGAAATAATTTCAATATCAATCGGCGAAATGCCATAGAGAAAGCGCGTAGTGAAACGATTTACTATAAAATAGTCAATTTTCAATGACGGCATACTGTCGACAGTTTGTTCTACCAAATCGTATGATTGAAGCAGCATTATCTGGTTGATATTGCTGCGCGAATTATCGCCTCCGGGCTGCGCACTGAAGCCCTGCATAAATGAAATAGAGTTTGATTTTTCTACAAGCAAAATTCGTGTTTCCGATACATAGTACGGCGACCAACTCAAATTTTGATAATAGCCGATACTCAAAGCGATAAGAGCACCGATAAAAAACAGATACCAGTATTTCAGAAATCTGAAAACCCATTCCAATATGTTAAACGAAGATTGTTCTTCTTCGTTAAAAACATCGCTTTTATTTGGTTGATTATTAAGTTCTTCCATTTATCTTTAGTGTTTAGTTATTAGAGTTTAGAGTATAGTGATTAGAGTTTAGTGATTAGAGTTTAGCGATTAGAGTTTAGTAATTAGGAATATAGTGTGTGTTTTATTTACTAAACTCTATACTCTAATAACTACTAACTTCTATAACTATTTGTCAATCATATTCCAAACGGTCAGCATAAAAGTGATTGACGAAGTTATCAAGCCTGTAAAACCAAAATAGGAATCTACTGCCCAAAATTTTCGTTTTGAAACATCGCAATATATAATATCGTTTGGGTAAATATAATAAAATTCGGAATCAATAATTGATTGCGTTCTAATGTCAAAAGTTTTAATAACTGTGCCTGTGGCTGTTGTTCTGATAATTTGAACTTTATTCATTTTAGCCGATTGCTGTATTCCGCCAGCAAGCGCAATAGCCTGTAAAATATTTAAACGCTCTTTGTAAATCGGGTAATAGCCGCGCCCCGCCTCGCCAATCATACAAAAAGTGGCAGTTTTTAGCGCAAATTTCACCTGAATATCTGCCGCAAAACCTGATAAGGAATCTTTTACAATTTGTTCTGCCTCTTTGAGCGTTTTGTCCAAAACGGGAATATGCGAAACGTACGGCAAATCAATTGTGCCGTCTGAGTAAATTCTAAATGCTGATGAATTTTGTCCGCCGCCGCTGCCGCTGTTGAACTGCGAAAACAGTTTTGCCGTTTCTTTGTTTGCCGAAATTATGCGCATCACAAGTTCGTCATTCACTCGCAAACGGTAATTTTCATAAACTCCCTGCTCGTATTGCGGCAAATTTTTACGTTCCTGTATTAAATTTGTGTTGTAACGAGTGTAGCAGGAAGTAAAACCCGCTGCAATCAAAATTAGTAATATGTATTTTAAGTTTTTAGTCATTAGTTTTTAGTCATAAGTCATTAGTTGTTAGTAATTAGTAATCAGTAATTAGTAATTAGTAATTAGTTGTAAGTCATTAGTTGTTAGTTATAAGTTGTTAGTAATTGGTCATAAGTTATTAGATTTTTTCGAGTTTATCATATTACTAATCACTAATTACTAATTACTAATCACTAATCACTAATCACTAATCACTGATTACTAAACTATTTGCTCGCTCTTACTTTTAATTTTAGTCCATTTATCATTTTTTGAATTTCAATTATTTTAGTATTTAAAAATATAAATTCATCGTTATCAATATAGTTTAATTCAAAAGATATAATTATTTGAGTTTCCACTTCATAAGCCGAACCCATAGCAATGTCAAGAAAATGTGCAAAATCGTTATTTGAATTTCGACCTGAACCTTCAGCAATATTTGAAACAATAGAAACAACTGCTCTGCGAATTTGCATAGAAAGCCCAAAAAGTTCTTCCTTTGGAAATTTTTTTGTCATCAAATAAATCTCTTTTACAAAATCTTTTGATTTTTGCCAAACATATAATTCTTTTGGGTTTATCATTTCTATTACTAACGTCTAATAACTAATTACTAATTACTAATTACTGATTACTGATTACTGATTACTGATTACTGATTACTAATTACTAATTACTAATTACTGATTACTAATAACTAATAACTAATTACTAATAACTAATTACTTTTAATCTCCAATCGGTTTTCCGCCGCTGTTTGTTACGCTTTCTTTGATATTTTTTCCGACAGAATAAAGCATCATTCCAAAGGAAACCGTTGAAAGCGTAGCAGACATTACCGAAGTAAATTTATTTATTCCGAAATATTTTGCAAAATTGTGCTGAACATAAATCACATCGTTGGGTTGCAGATAATAAAATTCGGAGTTGATAATGCTTCTTGTACGAATATCAAACTCTTTTACTACGGTGCTGTCATTGATTTGCCGAACAATTTTTATATTCATTCTGTCTGAAAATTCTGATAAATCGCCGCTCATTGCCAACGCCTGAAAAATGGTGATTTGTTCTGTCGGCAAATTTAGCCTTCTTGAGCCGCTTTCGCCGATAATAGACACAGTGCGGGTTGCAAGCCGAACATCTGCCGTACAGTATTTTGCAACATCTTTTAATCTCTCTTCCAAATCATATTTGAGTTCTCGCGTATTTTTACCCAAAGCGGGAATTTTACCAAGATATGGATAGTCAATATTTCCGTCTTCTTCCACCAGATAAAGATAGAGCCGCGCATAAGAATTATCGCCTGCTTCATCGCCTGATGATTGATTTTGGTCGTTGTACATTGCCACATCTTCGGGGCGCAAAGCATAGATGCGAATAGAAAGGTAGTCGCCTTTTTGAAGTTTATACTCCTGATAGCCGACTGTATCGGCATAGTTTGGAATATCTGCGGCAGGCTTTTGAAAATAGTTGATTTCCCGCGTGCTCATACACGAGGAAAATGCAGCAATTATTATTCCAAAAACCAAATATTTTTTCATTCTGAATTAAAAGTTAAAAACTAAAAACTAATAGTTTTAAGTTGGTGATTATTTTAAGAGCAAATTTTATACCAAATCAAAAATTTTCTATACTCTATACTCTAATAACTAAACTCTATTTTTAAAATTGCTTTAAAAATCTCACATCATTTTCTGAAAACAGTCTTAAATCTTTTACCTGAAATTTAAGATTTGTAATTCTTTCAATGCCCATTCCGAAAGCGTAGCCTGAATAAATTTCTGGGTCTATTCCGCACTCTTTCAGCACGTTAGGGTCAACCATTCCGCAGCCGAGAATTTCCACCCAACCTGTATGTTTGCAAAATGGACAGCCCTTTCCGCCGCAAAGATTGCACGAAATATCCATTTCCGCGCTCGGCTCTGTAAATGGAAAATATGACGGACGCAGGCGAATTTCTGTGTTTTCGCCGAACATTTCCTTTGCAAAATATAATAATGCCTGTTTCAAATCGGCAAACGACACATTTTTGTCAATGTACAAGCCTTCAACTTGATGAAAAAAGCAGTGTGCGCGGTACGAAATCGCCTCGTTACGATAAACTCTGCCAGGGCAAAGCACGCGAATTGGCGGTTTTTGCGATGTCATTATCCGCGTTTGCACGCTTGAAGTATGAGTTCTGAGCAAAATATCGGGATTTTTCTCAATAAAAAACGTGTCCTGCATATCGCGGGCAGGGTGTTCCGGCGGAAAATTCAATGCGCCGAAAACGTGCCAGTCGTCTTCTATTTCTGGTCCAGATGCAACCGTGAAACCAATCCTCGAAAAAATATCAATAATTTCGTTTTTCACCAACGAAAGTGGGTGTCGCGCGCCGAGTTCAAGCGGCTCGGCTGTTCGGGTAAAATCCTCTGTTTCAGCAGTTTGCGCGCTATCAGAAAGTTGCTCGCGCAAAGCGTTGATTTTGTCTGTCGCTTTTGTGCGCAGAACATTGAGCAACTGCCCGATTTCGCGCTTTTGTTCATTAGGCACGTTGCGGAAATCGTCAAAAAGAGCCGAAATTTCGCCCTTTTTACTTAAATATGTCAACCGCAACTGCTCAACATCTTCAAGCGATTTTGCCGAAAAAATTTCAACAATTTGTGTTAATTTTGATATTCTTTCTCTCATTTTTTAACAGATATAAGACACAAGATTTCAGACACAAGACAAGTTGCATCTATTTAAAAATTATCCTGCAAAATTACAAATTTTATTTAATAAAAAAAACTCCCCAAAAATTTAATTCTGCGCATTCAAAACCCGCAGCAAATTTCCGCCGAGAATTTTGCTAATTTCTTCGTCTGAATAGCCGTGTTGTATCAGAGCTTTGGTGATGTTTATCAGTTCGTTGGCGGAGGTGCAGCCGCCAATTTCACCGCCGCCGTCAAAATCGCTGCCGATGCCCACAAAATCAACGCCGACAAGTTGCACAATATAATTAATGTGTTCGATTGCAGTTTCGATGCTGGCGACAGGCAAATCTGTGAGAAATCCTGTGTAGAGGCAAACCTGACAAACGCCGCTGTTTTTGGCAAGTGCTTTGAGTTGCTCGTCTGTGAGGTTGCGCGGGTGATTGCGCAAAGCGCGCGCGCAGGAGTGCGAGGCGATAATCGGTTTTTTGGAAAGATTTATTACGTTCCAAAAAGTGCTTTCCCCCGCGTGCGAAACATCAATCATAATGCCGAGTTCGTTCATTTTTTGCACCACTTTTTTGCCAAATTCTGACAGCCCGCCGTGCGTATTTTGACTTTTTGCGGCAGAATCGCAAATTTGGTTGTCGCCGTTGTGGCAGAGCGTGATATAGCGCACTCCGAGATTGTAAAACTTCTCAATATTTTCCAAATTTTCACCCAAGCCGTAGCCGTTTTCTATTCCGAGAAAAATCGCTTTTTTGCCCTCGCTTTTCAGTTTTATCAAATCATTTTCAGAAGTTGCAATTCCCACAATATCAGAATGTTGTGCAACTTGTGAAATGATTTTATTTAACAAAAAATCGGTTTTTTCAAAAGGAATTTTGAAATTTTGAAATTTTGAAATTTTGAAATCATCTTGCGGAATGTAGGCAACCATAAAAACTGCGTCTAAAAGTCCGTGCTGCATTTTAGGCACATCAACTTTTATTCTGTACGGCTGCGGCGGCTCATTTTCAACGCCCAAATCTTTCGGGTCAATCATAAATTCCTGATTGTCAATGCCTATATCAACATTTTCATAACAAAAATACATCGGCGTATCGCAATGAGAGTCAATAGTCAAATTTTTTTTATGAATTTTTTTTGCTCGATTGAAAATTTTTGCGCGTTCAACAAGCCATTCAAAAATTTTTAAATGAGAATTAATTTTAGATTTACGATTTACGATTTTAGATTGATTTTTTTCATCATTATTCATTCTACATTCTACATTATACATTTCCGTTAAGTGTTCTGGATGCCACTGAACGCCGAGAATATCATAAAAATCGCTCTCGATTGCCTCGCAAATGCCGTCAGGGGCAAAGGCAACCTCCTGAAACCCAGCAGCAACGCGCCTGACTGCCTGATGATGAACGCTATTTACCATTAAATTTTCCGCGCCGACAATTTTTGCCAAACGCGAGTTGTCTTTTATGATAACTTGGTGCGTGGTAATATTTTTTCCCTCTTTTTGCGAATGTTTAAGTGAAAAACCATCGTGCTGCGCTGCAATATCCTGATAGAGCGACCCGCCAAAGACTACATTTACAACCTGCATTCCGCGACAGATGCTCAAAATTGGCACTTGTTTTTCGGCTGCGGTTTCAATTAATTTTATATCGTATTCATCGCGGAAATCATTGACTTCGCCAAGTTCCGCAATCGGTTCTTCGTCAAAATATTTAGGGTCAATATCTCCGCCGCCGCTGATAATAAGTCCGTCAAGCGCGGACACGATTTGTTCCAAAACGGCAACGTCATTTGTTGCAGGCACAATCACAGGCGCACCGCCTGCAAGCATTACAGATTGATAATATTTTTCAGCCAACATTGAATTATTTTCTTTGTAATTGGCTGATATTCCGATAATTGGTTTCATTTTAATTAATAGAAAGTTTTTAGTAGAAAGTAGAAAGTATGCGTTGCCTCGTGTCATTCCCGTTTGCGCTGGAATGACACCTGTTTTTTATTTCATTATTTTTATTGCTTTTCCATTTATATTAACAATGAAAATTCCATTTTGCGAAATTGGAATAAAAATCTGGTCGGAAACGGCTGTTGTTGTGTAAAGCAAAATTCCTGTCGGCGTGAAAACTGAGATTTTATCACCAGCATTAATATTATTTACAAAAATGCCTGTCGGAATTGAATAGACAATAATATTTTGTGCAAAAACATCGTCAATTCCTGTGCCGACTGTCCAAATGTAAATGTCGGAGGTGTTGCTCAGAAATTGCTCGTTGCCGATTGCGACCACCGACACATAATATGTGCCGTTTTGTTGAAAATTGATTGTTGCGCCGCTGCCTGAAATATCTTGCTGAAAAATAATATCGCTCGAAGTATTTTTGATAAGCACCTTAAACCCAACGGCATTTGGGTCTTCGGGTGCAAAAGTTATTACTCCGTTTTCGGTGATATTGTTGATAACAGGTTTTTCTAAAATCGGCGGCGGAATGCAGGTCGTAACCGAAATTTCATTAGAAAAATCTGACGATATTGCCATATAATACGATTTTACACGATATAAATATGTCTGGTCTAAAGTCAAATTATTTACCCAATAACTTGTAGTATTAACTATCTGATTTTGAACAATATAAGTTGTATCTGAAACTCCATATTTCACAAAAACATCGTCAAGCGACATATTGCTGCCATTTTTTTTAAATACAAATTTAAAAGATGTAAAATTTTCTGTTGCCTCAAAAAAATACTCTGCGGTGTTTTTATCAATATTTTCCTGAATTATTGTGTCAATCGCAAACCATTCCTCGCCGCCTTTATTTCCCCAAATAATCAATTCTGATGTCTGACTTGCAGTGCCGAAACGATACATAAAACTAAGTTCTGTAACAGGCGCGGAATACACTTTTGTTTGCAGCCATCTTGCATCTGCGCTGAACGCAACCGCAGGCGAATGCTCTCCAATATATGCAGTCGAAGTGTAGTAAGCACCTGTGTTTCCACTCCAACCAGCAGGGTAACTTGCCCCGCTCAAATCATCAAAGCCTTCAGTTTCGGTCAAAACTGCGCCCTCCCCAGTCTGATACACATCAAGCCTGTAACCTTGTGCGCCCTCAATCTCCTCCCAATTTGCTGTAAATGAGGTTTCATTTACATCTGTGGCATCAAGCGCAAGCGGCGTTTCGAGCGGTTTTGTGGCAAAAAGCACGCGGTTTGCCGTTGTAAGATTGCCGCCCGTGATATTTGCCACAACCTCATATATATATTGTGTTTGCGGGCTGAGGTTTGAAATTGTGATAAAATTGTTGTAACCGCTTGAATATTCGTTGAAAAATTCATCGCTAAACGTTGATACAGAATGACTTACCGCAGGTGAAAAATTGTCTGTCGGCAAAATATTCCATTCGTCAAACGAAAAAATATTTGTCGGGTGAATAACGCTGCTTTTGCGCTGCAAAGTAATATTTTCGCCCCACATCGAAATCTCGTTTTCAAAACCAATCAGGTCAATTAAAACTCCGTTGTGATACAAACCCAAAGCGTCATTTCCATTAAAATTTGCGATAATGTCTTGATTATCAATAGAATATACAATTACATCAGCCTCATCTATCAAAGTTTGGGCGGTGGCATTGTTATTTCTAATCACATATTTTTGTCCATTAGCCAAATTGCCGGAAAGTTGATATTCGGTTTTGAAACCGCCTGTGCCGTTTGTCTGTTTTTTTATGCTAAAATTCGATAAATCAACACTTTGCCCTGTGTTGTTATATAAAACCAAAGCCTTATTATTGCCGCTACCTTCGATATAGCCAGAAAAAAACAGGTCAGACGATTTTGCGGTGCTTTTAAAAAGGCGAATAGTGTAAGAATTTGCGTTAGAAATATTCATCCAACTCAAAGATGCCGTTGTAGAAGTGGTTTCAGTGGCTTTCAGAGCCATAAATTGCGGGGAAATTATTACCGAAATCGGCACAAAAATTTCATTGGCAAGTCCGCCGCCCGAAATCACCAAAGTATCTAAAATGCTGCCAGCACTCTGCGCCGAAATATCTACAAAAATATTTGTTGCGCTATTAACTTGATTTGCAGTGAGTTGCATCGTGTGAGTTTCGCCTGATGTGAGGGTCGAAAGATGAAGGGACGGCGAAAGATTTTTTATTGACAGAGTTACATTGCCCGAAATATTTCTGCCCCAAATCTGCATCTGTTTTGAAGTGTTATTGCCGAGCATAATAACTCCGAAATCAGTTTTTGTCCAACGGTTTGGCTGTATCATAAACGGCTGTGTTTCAGCAGGAAAATGAAACACATTATTTGTGTCCGTTCCCCAAATATACTCCACCAACTCTGGGTAATCAATAAACGGATTTCGGTTGCCCTGAATTTGAAAAACCTGCTCTTGCCTTGCAGTTTCTTTCGGCGAAACAGGGTCTTGCCTGTGCCATTTCAGCAGCAAATCAACAGCCCATTTTTGCCAGACAGGGTATGTGTTGTTATTAATCATCGGCGAATTCCAATAATTATGCAGATTGTCGCCAAACTCTGAATAAGCGGTGGACATATAAAAATATGACCGCGCAAAATCGCCCTTAAACTCATCGTCAGGCTCAAAAACTCTGCCCACATAGTACGAAAAACAGTTCATTCCCGTTTTTGACATTCCGTTGTCAAAAGTTGAGGTTGAAACTTCGCCCAAAGGCAGATTGTTTTTTGAGGAATTTGTCGGACCATCGGCAGGATAGAGGTGAAAAAGGTCTTTGTAAGCGTTGTTTTCGCGCGTTCCCCACCAACTTTTCGGCAAAGAATGTTCGATGTGCATACCGCTCACACTGCCGAAATTTTCGGGAAAATAGCGTACAATCGGCGAATACATATCAACCACCGAATTATCGGAATTTCTGTCGGTAAAATAAAAACCCTGCCAAGTTTTGCCAGCACCGCTGCCATAGCCAAGCATCTGTGCCTGCGAAATAATCGTGCTTAAATAACTTTTTAGCACATCTTTCTTCTTTCCGTCTGCCAGATAATAGTAGCCCGCAGGAATTTGCGCACTACATAACAGACTGAAAATCAGGCAATATATTAGTAAAAATATTTTATTTTTCATAGTTGCTTTAATAAAAAAAAAGAGAATACAAAGGTACAAAAAACAATTATGAATAAAAAATTAAGAATTAAAAAGCACACAGATAACACAGATTAAACGGATAAACGCATATTTTATTAAAAATAGATAACACACAGATAACCAGCAATTTAATTGTCTGTGTTTATCTATTAAATTTGCGTTATCTGCGTGCCAAAAGACCTTTGACAGCGGTGTTGTTTTTAAGCATTTATCTATTACGAAAAATTTCGTTACGAGATTTTTCGTAATAGTTTTTTATTCGTTAATTTTCCCTTTAAGCCATTTTTTGAAAAATGGGTCGTCAAGTTCATACTGTTCATCTCTTATTATATAACCTTTTGTCAATAAGCGTTTTAAGCCGCTGTAAATGGTGCTTGTCGGCTGTGGAATTGAAGATATTTTTTCCTGCAAGGCGAGCGTTATCATAATTTTTTTGTCGGTTTTGCTGATTGTATTCCAAAGCCGCTCAAAATCGTTGTTGTGCATTGATATTAGATTGTCAATCACTGAGTTAAGTATATTGTCTTGATATTCTTCATTTTCCAAAAACGAGTAGCAATAAAACGCCAACTGCTGCGTATAATACGGGTGTTGCTGCGTAAATACAAGTATTTCGTTTGATAAAATTTCGCTTTTGTCGGTTACGGCATCAAAGCGCGTTTTCAGATAATCGAAAAAATCGCTGTACGGAATTTTTTTGAGCGTCATCAGATAGCCGAAATGATAAAACGGCGATTTTTTAGTTTCAAAAATCTGCCTCATTATACTTTCCAAACTGCCGAGAAAAACGTAATTTATGTTTTTATGGTGCTGAATAACAGCGCGTAACTGTTTTGGCAATGTTTTACTCAAATCTATAATTTCTTGAAATTCGTCAAAAACTACAATAGGGCGTTTGCCTTTTTCGCCGATTTTTTCAATCAGGTTTAAAACATCTTCCAATGGCGTAAAATTGTTGCTTGAAGTCGGCACAAACGACACTTCCATATTATTGGTCAGCGGATTGAGCGCAATGGTAGGAATAAGGCGAAAATTTGCCAAAAGATGTTTTATATTTTCCCATTTATCAATTTTTAACACTTTTTTTAGAAGATGCGTTGCAAAATCAGGCACATCTGTAACTAACTGTAAATCAAGATAAATTACAGGTCTATCAAGCGAATTGGTAACTTTATTTACCAAACTTGTTTTTCCAAAACGGCGCGGGGAAATCAAAATTAAATGATTGCTGCTGCTCAACACATTTTTTGTTTCTTCGGTTTCGTTTATTCTGTCGGTAAAAAAATTGTTTTCTACCACAGAGCCGAATTTAAAAGGATTTGACATAAATTTTTGTATTAAAATTTGCTGCAAAGATACAAAAAAAATCATTACGAAAAATTTCGTAACGATTTTTTTCGTAATAGTTTTATATTTTTATTCCAACTCTCTGAAAATTCTTTCTAAATTCTCGGTTGAAAGGTCGTTTTTTTGCAGATTTGCAACAATATTTCCGTGATTAATCACAACTACGCGGCTGCAAATTGCCGAAACTTCCTGCAAAATATGCGTGGAAAAAATTACGGCGTGGTTTTTGCCTGTTTGCGCGATTAACTCCCTGATTTCCAATATCTGATTTGGGTCTAATCCTGTTGTCGGCTCGTCTAAAATCAAAATTTTAGGGTTGTGGATTATAGCCTGCGCAATGCCGACACGCTGACGGTAGCCCTTTGAAAGTTGCCCGATTTTTTTATGACTTTCGGGCGTGAGACCTGTGCGGATTATCACATCTTCGACAGTCTCTTTTTTATTTGTAATATGGTATAATTCAGCAACATACGTCAAATATTCGCGCACGAACATATCTAAATAAAGCGGATTTTGTTCGGGCAAATAACCGATATTCTGCTTGTAAAGATAGTCAGAGGCAGCGATTTTTTCACCGCAAACCTCTACCGTGCCGCTCTCCTGCGCAACGTAGCCCGTAATAATTTTCATCAGTGTAGATTTTCCCGCGCCGTTAGGACCAAGAAATCCGACAACTTCGCCCGTTTCCACGCCCAACGAAACATCGTTCAGCACGCATTTTTTGCCGTAATGCTTTGTTATATTTTCAACTTTTAACACTTTATTAATGATTAATTGTTAATGATTAATGATTTTTTGTCCACAGATTACACGAATTTACACAAAATAAATAAGAATTATTTAACACAAGGCATTTTCATAAAGAACACAATTTTTATTTTTTTTATTAAATTTTTTGTGTAAATTCGTGTAATCTGTGGACAAATATTTCTCTGCAAAATTACAATTTTATTCTTAATTTTACGTTATTATTTTTAGCAAATATGCAAAACGCAAAATAATTCATAATTCATAATTCGTAATTTATAATTTTTTCGTATCTTTGCAGGCTTATTTTGTACAATATGAAACGAATATTTTTAATCATTACCGCGATTTTGCTTTATTCATCGGCATTCTCGCAGGCAGGCTACGGCGTTTATCAGTTTCTGAATTTGCCGATGGACGCGCGCAGCGTGTCGCTCGGCGGGACAAATGTGATGATAAATGACGGCGACATTAACCTCGCATTGAATAATCCAGCACTTTTGTCGCTCGAAACAAGCAATATGCTGACTTTCAACTACGCAAATTATATTACCGACATCAATTATGCTTCGGCTGCATACGCGCATTATGCAGGCAAAAGTAAAAAAAATATTATCGGGTTTGGCGTAAATTACCTTGATTACGGAAAATTTGCAGGTTATACCGAAGAAGATAACCCGACAAGCACTTTTACCGCTAAAGATATTGCGGTAAATCTTATGTACGCGCGAATTTTGCCCAAAGGCGTTACTGTGGGCGCAAACCTCAGACCGATTTTTTCTTTTTACGAACTTTATTCAAGTTTTGGAATGGCGCTTGATATTGGAATGAATTACCACAACGACACGGCTCTGGTTGATGTCGGGCTTGTGGTGAAAAATATCGGCGGACAATTTACAGGCTATTATGTGGATATGAATGGTCAGCACCGCGAGCCGCTGCCGATAAATCTGATGTTCGGAATTTCAAAAAAATTCAAACACGCGCCGTTTCGCCTTTCGTTTATGATGCACAATATGCAGACTTGGAATTTGGGCTATGAAAGTTCGCCGATTATTGATTTGGAATACAATAAGCAGAATAATGTGAATTGGGCAAAAATGCTTTTCCGCCACACAATTTGGGCGTTGGAGATTTTCCCGCACAAAAATCTTACGTTTACAGCATCGTTCAACCCGCGCCGCAGAGCCGAAATGGACATTCCAGATATAAAAACTATTGCAGGTTTCGCATTCGGCGCAGCGATAAAAATATCTAAATTTAATGTAGGTTTCTCTCTTACGCAATATCAAAAGGGCGCGTTTTCGTACAATGTTACTTTAAGCACAAATTTTTCAGATTTCGGATTAGATTAATTGTAGTAAAGAACAAGATGTAAAATTAAAAATATTCAAATATTTAAAAATTCAAAAATTCAAAGAAAAAATATTGAATTTTCCTTAATATTATTATTTAACAAAAGATACATATTGTTTTTGGAAAAATAAATTTGGATTGCTTCGGAAATACCTCGCAATG
>JAISKN010000062.1 GCA_031260925.1 Prevotellaceae bacterium
AATCCTAACGGATTGCGGTGCAAATGCAGTATCATTCCGTAGGAATGAATCGCTCGGTAGAAATTAAGTATCACATATTCAGGGCATTCCGTAGGAATGCAACCCCTGATTCGCATAACTTGCTGTTATCCATATTTCTTCAAAACTTGCTATAAACCGCCTTGTAGGTCATCAGTTGATAAATCAGCCTTGCGGCGAGATAGTCAGGGGCTTTGTGGTGCGGGTTTGGGCAAAGTCCCGTAACGTCAAAACCGACAACATTCGTCATTCGGAACATCTGTTTCAACATTCGCAAAATGGTGAAATATTGTAAGCCGCCCGGCTCTGGAAGGCTCACCGAAGGCATTATTGACGGGTCAAATACGTTTAAATCTATTGTGATATAGGTATTTGCGCTGAATGTGTCAAAAAGTTCTTTGTACCAGTTCAATTTGTGGTCAAAAAATATGTCGCGGGCAAAGAATATTTTTGTCGGGTCGGCGTTTCGGTGTCCCTCTGCGCTCATTGAACGAATGCCGATTTGCGTAATGGGAGCAAGTTTTTTTGCCTGAAACATTGCGCATTCTGGTGCCAAGTCCGAGCCTTTGTAACTTACTCTCATTGCATTTTGCGCACCAAACTGAACGACAGTTAAGTCGTCAAATTTTGCACAGGCTGCCCTGATTGCGCCAATGCAAACGGTGCGGTTTCCGCCAATAAGCACAGGAAATTTTTTGGTGTCCAACAATTCGCTTACCTTTTTTTCTACCGCAGCGCAAACTTTTTCGTCAGAATGAAGATTGTGCAGAGGTTCGAGCGTGTGAATGCCTTTGAGTGCAACCTGCGCACGAGTTTCGGTGTCGTAATATTCAAGGTGCTGCGATGCCTCAATTATCGCCTCGCAACCTTTGTTGGCAGTAGAGTTCCAATCGTTTTGCGTACTGTACGGCACAGGCAAAACAAAAAATTTTGCCTCGTTGTAATCTGTAAATGCCCCTTTTAAACCTGCGAAATTTTCCATAAAATTTATTTTTTATAGTTCAAAAACTTTGCTGCAAAGATACAAATTAATTTTAAATTATTTTTGCCGAAAAAAGTTAAAAAAAAAATGTACTTTTGCAGTCCAAAATCACAATAGCATTTTTCTTTTTAAATGAAAATTCATAAAATACTCATTTTCATATCATTAATATTAATTTCATTGACCTTGCTTTGCCTGTTTTTTCCGCAAAACGGCATTCATTTTTTTGGTAGAAGATTGTTTTTTCCGTCACTTGAAGAGGTGTTGGTTAAAGAAAAAAGCGTGTCGGTAACAGAAAAAATGGCAAAACTCGAAGAAGACCTGAAATTTAAGCAGTTGCAGGACTCAATTTCAGACGCAGCAGACAAGGCGCATCAAGACTCTTTGCGGTTTTACAGAAACTTTTTTGCAAAACACCCCGCGCGGTTTTATTTGCCAAACAACGACTTAAATTTTTTCAATTCGCTGTTTCTTGCAATGGAAAACTGCGAAAAAGACACCTCAATAGTGCATATTTTACACTATGGCGACTCTCAAATCGAAGAGGACAGAATTACAGGCTACATCAGGCAAAAATTACAGGAGCAGTTTGGCGGCATCGGTGCTGGATTGTTGCCTGCGGTACAGCCGATTCCGTCTGCGGCTGTGGGACAGTCGGCAAGCGAAAATATTGAGAGATTTATTATTGCAGGAATGCACCAAAATTCGGCAGGACACAACCGATACGGAATTTTGGGGCAAATGGCTAAGGTTACAGACAACGGAAATATCTCGTTTTCGGCGCGAAATTACAGCCGAACATTTGACAACACAAAACTTTGGACAAATGTACGCCTGTTTGTCGGCGAAAATTCAGACAATTTTTCTGCAACGCTGACAGCAAAAAATTATTCATCAACTAAACGAATTGAAAATCAGAGTAATAGCCCGCAAATTTTGTCGTGGCAACTCAACGATTCGGTGAAAAACTGCGCTATTTCGTTTTCTGGCAGTGCGGAACTGACGGCGGTGTCGCTTGACGGCAAATTCGGAGTGAATGTTGATAATATTCCACTGCGCGGAAGTTCAGGCACATTTTTTACGCAAATTGATGAAAAATCTGTTGTTTCTGCACTCAAAGAACTGAATGTCAAAATGATAATGCTTGAATTTGGCGGAAATATGCTAACAGGATTAAACGAAAAGGGCGTACCGAAATATATGGAATCGCTCAAAAAACAGATTGAGCATTTTCAAAAAATATTTCCGCAGGCAAAAATTGTGCTGATTGGTCCGTCAGATATGTCGAAAACTGTTTCGGGCAAGTTGCAGACCTACCCGATTTTGCCTTCGGTAGTGAAAGCGATGCGTGAAATGGCGATTGAAAACGGCGCGGCATTTTGGGATATGTATGAGGTTATGGGCGGGCATAATTCAATGCTGGCGTGGGTTAAAGAACGCCCTGCGCTTGCCGCGCCTGACTATATTCATTTTACTCCAAAAGGCGCAGACAAAATCGCCGAACTGTTTTATGAGGCGTTTAATAATTATTACGAGTATTATAAATTAAATAAAAAATCAGAGTAAAAAATTATGAAAAAATCATTTTATATTATCATCTTATTATCAATATTTTGCAATAATATTTCTGCACAAGAAATAATTATTGATACAACAAATATTGCGTTTGTTCAGTTGCAAAAAAACCATTTGGAAATTCCGCAAGGCAGCGATTCTGCGCTTATAAATGCTTTTTTTCAGAAATTAAGCAATTTGCAGCAATACAAAGAGGGCAATATAAACATTGTTCATATTGGCGGCTCTCACGTTCAGGGCGGGTATTTTTCTGATAAAATTCGCCGAGATTTTGATTTTTTCAACGAAGATTTGCAAAGTTCGCGCGGGTTGATTTTCCCTTACAAAGCGGCAAAAACCAACAATCCAAGCAATTTTTCCGTCAGATATTCTGGGGAATGGAGTGCCGAGCGCAACGTAAAACGCTCTTACTCAATGCCGCTCGGCGCGGCTGGAATTGCGGCGGCAACAGAGGACAAAAACGCCGAAATTTCTATTGCGCTCAACACTGATAAAAGCCTGCGCTGGACATTCGACACGCTCGTTCTTATAGGGCAAAGCATTGTGCCAGACAAGGTTTCGCCGCTTTTGCGAGGCAACGATACAACTCTGATTGAAGGTGTGTTTGACGAAACATCGCACACATACACATTTATTTTACCAGAAAAAACGGACAGTTTTACCGTTGTTTTTCGACAAAACGATAGCGTTCCAAACCGTTTTGTGTTGGGCGGTTTTTTGCCAAAAAACAGTTCGCAAGGCATTGTCTATCACGATATTGGCGTAAATGGCGCGGCGGTTTTTTCATATCTTAACTGTGAAAATTTTGAGCAGGAATTAACGCTTTTAAAACCCGATTTAATGATTTTTGGGATTGGCATTAACGATGCGGTTGATAAAAATTTCAGTGCTGCAAATTTTATCAATAATTATAATAAACTGCTGCAAAAAATTAAAAATATTTCGCCAGATTGCGCATTTATTTTTATTACAAACAACGATTCATACAGAAACAGTTGGCAGGTATATTACCGCAAAAATAAGCGAAGATACCGCACCGTTTCGACAGTAAATACAAACGGCGCAATAGCGGAGGCGGCTTTTTACGAAATTGCGCGGCAAAATGGCGGTGCGGTTTGGAATCAGTTTGCAATTATGGGCGGCTTGACATCAATGAAGGAGTGGCAAAATGCAAATTTGGCTGCCCGCGACAAAATTCACTTTACCAAAAGCGGCTACGAACTGCTTGGCAATCTGTTTTTTAACGCAATTTTGGAGTATTCAAACCTGCTAAATTTTCAACAGGAGGATTGATTTTAATGTTAATTATTAATATTATACTTTGCGTCTTTGTGCCTTCGCGCCTTTGCGTTCAAAAATATATTTATTAACGCAAAGACGGAAAGTCGGAAAGCCGCAAAGAAAATATAACATTAATTATCAACAACGAAATTCATAATTCATAATTTATAATTCATAATTATATAAACGTGTTTATCAACTTTTTAAAAGACCTTTTTACTTTCAATGCCGAAAGTCCGCTGCTTTTTACTCAATTTCATTTTTGGGCGTTTTTTGCTATTGTTTTTGCGGGCTTTGCCCTGCTGAAAAACAAGATTTTGCTGCGAAACACCTATCTTGCTTTTTGCTCGCTGTTTTTCTATTACAAAACAGGCGGCTTGTTTGTTTTGATATTGATTTTCAATATTTTAGTTAATATGTGGGCTGGCAAAAAGATACATTTTGCCAAAACCGACAGCAAACAAAAAATATTTTTAGTTATTGGACTGACAATCAACCTGTTAGTGCTTTGTTATTACAAATACGCCTATCTTTTTGCCGAAATGATGAATACGATTTTTGGCATTGATATTCAGGTGTTTGATATTTTTGCTGGTGCGGGCAATCTGCTTTTCGGGCAGGAAAAATTCAATACGTCAAATCTTTTTGTGCCTGTGGGAATTTCGTTTTATACTTTCCACAATATCAGTTACTTAATGGATATTTTTCGCCAGAAAGTTGCGCCTGTAAAAAACTTTTTCAACTATACTTTTTACGTCAGTTTTTTTCCGCAACTTGTGGCTGGACCAATCGTTCGGGCAAATCAATTTATTCCGCAAATATACAAGCCCTATTTTCTCGGACGGCGGCAATTCGGCATCGCTATCTTCTGGATTCTCAACGGTTTAGCAAAAAAAATCATTCTTTCGGACTATATCGCCGTCAATTTTGTTGATAGAGTTTTCAACAATCCGCTGATGTTTTCGGGCTTTGAAAATCTGGCTGCGCTTTTCGGCTATTCGTTGCAGGTTTATGCCGATTTTTCGGGTTACACCGACATTGCTATCGGCGTGGCAATGCTGTTTGGGTTCTATTTGCCGAAAAATTTTAATTCGCCCTACAAAGCAACGAACGCGGGTCAATTTTGGAAACGGTGGCATATTTCGCTCTCGCAATGGCTGCAAGATTATCTCTACATTCCGCTCGGCGGCAACCGCAACGCCACTTTTGCCACTTACGCTGTCATTTGCACTGTCGCGCTGATTGCGGTGTTGCTTTCGGGCAGCGTTTTTGTGGGCGCGGCAATTTTGGCGTTAGTTATAATTGTCTGGCTGTCAATAAAATACCTGCCCGAAAAGCGCAAAAAAATCACCACAAATCTCAATATGATGAACACAATGCTGCTCGGCGGTTTGTGGCACGGCGCAAGTTGGAATTTTATGATTTGGGGCGGCTTAAACGGCGTTGGAATGTTGATTTACAAATTTTGGAAAGATAAAAGTCTGAAAATCAGAACATTAATTTTGTTTGTTTTAACAATAATTTTCGGAATTTTGTTATACAAATTTGAGTTTCCAATATTCAAAATTGGATATGTGTGGATTTTTATAATTTTTATTGGAACATTTATTCATCTGCTCGTGTCATTCCTGCGAAGGCAGGAATCCACTGTTTTACAGGAGATTGCGGGTCAAGCCCGCAATGACAGCAAAGTTGTATCTTGGTTTTCAACGGCTTGGGCGGTGCTGCAAACATTCGTTTTTATCACATTTACGCGGTTGTTTTTCCGCAGCGGCTCTAACCTCGACCCTGCCGAAGCCAATCAAACGGCTTGGAATACTGCCAAAAATATGGTTAATCAAATCGGCGGAAAATGGGATTTTTCGATTATCGGCAATATGGTTTGGGAATACCGCAACGTGTTCATTCTCTTTGCCTTAGGTATGATTATTCACTGGCTGCCTGAACATTTTAAACGCCGCTACCGCCTTTGGTTTGCGCTGATGCCGCTTTGGGCTATGGCGTTGGTTTGCGTGCTTGCCGTTTTTGTTATCTATCAATTTATCTCGGCTGATTTACAGGCATTTATCTATTTTCAATTTTAAGGTTTTAGGTTAAATTTAGGGGACTTCTAAAAATTAAACTTTTCAATATGCGACATAAAAACATCATATCGTTTTTCCTACCTGCCTTGCACCTTGAATAATAAGCGGAACTCTGTTTTTGCTTAACTTCCACTCAATCAACTGTTTAGTCTTTACTCTATACATTTTTATCAACGAATAATTAGTAAATTATTACACTTTTTTCAATGAATAAATGTATTTAATAACACTTTTATCAATGAAAAAGTGCTGCAAAGTTACACTTTTATCCACATAAAAACAAATTTTATTGATAACAAATTTTTTAAGAAAAAACCTGACAGATTTTTACAACCTGTCAGGTTTGTCTGCTGGCGCGGGTTTACAGGCATTTATCTATTTTCAATTTTGAGGTTTTAGGTTAAATTTAGGGGGACTTCTAAAAATTAAAACTTTTCAAGATGCAACATAAAAACATCATATCGTGTCATTGCGGGCTTGACCCGCAATCGCTCGCAAATATTTTTAAATCGATTGCGGGTTGTCATTCTGAACTTGATTCAGAACCGCAATGACACCTACTTTTGATTTTTTTGTCAATTATGCGAATTACGGGTTGCATTCCTACGGAATGCACTGAAAATGTGATACTTAATTTCTACCGAGCGATTCATTCCTACGGAATGATGCTGCATTTGCACCGCAATCCGTTAGGATTGCATCGCTCGGCAGAAAAAAAAACAGGAATATAGACCTGCATTCCGTAGGAATGCACCCTTAAAAAATATTTCAACCCGTAATTCGCATCAATTATTAAAAGTGTCTTTTATTTGCTCAACTCTTCTTCTACGCCTTTTACGCCGTCTTTGTAACTTTTTACGCCTTTGCCAAGTCCGCGCATAAGTTCGGGTATTTTTTTACCGCCAAAGAGCAGCAGCACAATGAGAGAAATTATTAAAATTTCCTGCATTCCTACACTGCCGAGAAATAATAGTGTGTTCATAATTATATTTTTTTTAGAATTGAATATTAAAGCAGCCCGTGCCGCTAATTTATTGATTGTTTTGAACCAAGATTTTTACAAGATTAATAAGATACTCAAGATTTTTCTTATATCTTGTTAATCAAGAAAATCTTATTAAAATCGTGGTTCAGACTATTTTCAAGGCACGAACTGCAAGTCCGCACCAGTGTGATACTTTAATTCAAAATAATAATCTTTTTTTGTTGTAATAATCAAAACACCATCTTCACAAACATCTTTTATTTTCAGTTGTTCTGCTTGTGATTTAGAAAGTTTTTTAATTGATTTTATGTTTTTTTTATCAAAATGGTTGCGAAAGCAATTTATTAGTAATGTATCTCTAACAATAATGCCATTTAATATCAAAAGCGTTTTTTCAATTTTAAAATCTTTATGTATCAGTTGCAAATATTTTAAATGTATATCGGATGTTAAAATATAGTTAGCCGAAATAAGAGTATAACATATTAACATTGGTATTCGTTTCCCATTTTTGTATTCTTGATAAATACTGTCAATTTGTTGCTCAAGCAATATATCAGTATTATTCAAATGTCTGTAATAAGAGCGCAGAATTACCGACAACACATCATTATTATTCTCAGAAAAATAAATATCTTTTAAGAATAAATCCTGTTTCAATGCAGATTTTTTCACAACAAATTCCCAAAAATATTTATCGCTCAACCATTTTTTTACAATAGTTTTTCCTACTGAATTTGAATATTGTTTTACAAATTCATTTTCAGACATAGTTTTAATATTTGCTTTGATACTATCGTCAAAAATTTTATCTAATTGAATTATAGCATCTTCTAATGTCTTTGGGGCATATTTAAAATCTTTGTGTGTTTGACTAAATAAATTTATTGTCAAAAATAAAAGTATTGATATAAAAATATATTGTTTCATTTCTTTTTGTTTAAAATTATCTTAATTACTCCAAATTTACCTTTTTTACCATATAATAAAATTGCATTCTCTTTTTTGATAAATGAAATATTTTTTATATCTTTTGATTGAACTGTATATAAAATCTTAATTTTATCTCGACTGTTATTAATTAATATTCCGTCTAAATCAAGTAAACATTTTGTAAATATCTCTATTTTTCCACTGTATTTTATAATACTGTCCTTGCTTTCAAAATCTGAATTTAATTTAATTTTTTTTACACAATATTTTTGTAAATCAAGATTAACAATATTGAGTGTGTCCAATTTTAAACCATCAACAAAACACAATGGTGCAAATTCAGATGGTGTTAAACCAACAGCAATAACACTATCATTTTGACAAAATGATATATTTGTAATGCTAATAAATAAACAACATAATAATATTTTTTTCATAACCTCATTTCTTTTCTTATTTTAACATAAATAATGAAAACCAATAATATCTCATAAAATAATCATTAAAAGGAGTAACATCATTTCCCCCATATATATGATATGAAGCATCAAATCTATTTATTACAATTGAGGGTCTATGGTAAGTATTATCATAAAGAATATCATTATCGCTATGGTATCTTTCTGTTGTGTATTGCCTAACATTATCGCTTAACATATCGTTTACCGATGGATAATCAGCATTACTATTAAGCAATACATTTATGCCAGGTTTTGCCCAATGCGTATGATAAGTAGCTAAGATATCACTTGTTGGCACTTTAAAATCTACTCCAAAATTATGCCTATATCTTGAGGGCTCTCTAATAACACTGCCATCGTCCATTAAATAACCTCCATATTCTTTATGGAAAGTTCTTGATTTCATAAAATCTGACTGCATTACTTTATATTGCTTATAAGTAATATCTACATCACCAAATTTGCCACCTGTACTTTTATAATTAATATAAGAAGTTAATTCATAAGTGCCGTAAGCCAATGCGCCACCAACTAATGCAGAAATTCCTACATTTGCCCAACTGAAATTTTTATTTGCTACTCCATTTAACAAAGTATTTGTTGCAGATGAAATTGCCCCTCCTGTAAATGCACCCAAGCCACCACCAATAGCAGCCGAAGTAAAACCGCCGAATACGCCTGATATTGCGCCAAATGCTGCTCCTTGCAAAACATTGTTTCCACTTAATGCACTATAACTTCCCCCACTTAACAGCCCCATTGCTCCGCCAGACACCCACGCAGGCGCACCTGCCAACCCTAACCCATAACCAGCCATACCAGAAGCCGCTCCTATTGCCGCTCCACCAAAGATATACCCTACCATTTGCCAACCTGTCGCACCTTTACTATGCCCAATCATTGCACCATTAACACCACCCATTACAGCCCCAATAATTACAGGAATAAACCACGCAATTTCTCCGCTTGGGTCTATAAAACTGAAGGGATTGTTAAAGCCATAACTAAACCTATTAAACCCTTGTGTAAAGTCAGGTGCTTGTACATAAGGGTCAGGGCTTAAAAATCTTGCTAAAACAGGGTCGTAGATACGACCATTCATATTTATCAAACCCAGAGCCGTAAGGTGTTCGTGTCCTGTGTAGCCTCTGTCGGTTATTTCTATGCCTGCAAGTAAAATTTTACAGCCCCACGGCGTATAATGGTAATTGCTTACTATTTCGCCGTCTGTGTCTGTTATTCTCTCTAAACTGCCCTGCCTGTCGGTATGTACATAGTACAGATTTTCATTTTTTTGTATTGCTATCAGTCCGCTTGGCGAAGATATATAATTTACATCTGTTTCATCGCCGTTTTCGTCTATATCAAGTTCGTAAGTGCCAAGATAATAACGTGTTTTCTTTAAAGTTTCGCCTTCGTAATATTCGCTTTTTATGCGTTGTTCATTAAGTCCGTAGTAAATTATATATTGCGCTGTAATATTTTCTTCGTCTATTCCCTGTGCTACCCTTGTAACTTTATTAAATGCGTTGTAAGTCAGCCACTGTTTTTCTTCTGAAACATTACTGTTTTCGACTGCTGTTTTGTCTATTCCGCTTACTGCATTGGGTTTGCCGTTGTCGTAAAGATATGTGCCTACATCGGTTTTATTATCAATATTGCCGTTATCAAAATAATTTATTTCTTTTATCGGCTCATCATTTTTCTCTATTTTTGTCAAACGGTCGAGTTTATCATACTCAAAAGTTTCAAAAATATTATTTAAAATATCATTTCTTACAAGCAAATTTCCTGTTTCCACACTGTATTCGTAGTGATTATTTTGTATAAAAACATTATCTTTTTTTGTCTGAATATCAGTCAGTTCGCCTCGCGGGTTGTAGGTGTTTTCGGTAATAATGCCATTGCCGAGCGTGAATTTCGTAAATTGTCCTTTGTTGTTTTGCTCGTTGCCTTCCCAGACAACAATTCCGTTGTTTATTTCACCTTTCCAAATTTTTATCAAATCGCCGTACTCATTATACTCATTTGTTGTTACAAGTTCGCTCGGTGAAGTTGTTTTTTTCAACCGCCAAAGGTAATCATAATCATACAAAAATGCAAATGTTTTGCCGTCAAAATTATCGGTTATGCTTTGTGGCAGGTGTTTATCGTTATACTCAACACTTTGAGAATGAATAATATTGCCGTTTTCTTTGAGTTCAATACTTTGAATTTGCCCTTTGCCATTGCCGCTTTCTACATAAGTGTATTTTGTTTCTGTTGTAGAAATCAGAATAGTATTATCGTCATTATCAAAATCTTTAACCGTTTTTGTATCTGTGCGCCCTGCAATATCATAGATAAATTCTGTAATATCACCGTTTGCGTTTTTCTGATTTTTCAGTTGTCCGTCAGCAAAATATTCATATTCAATAGGGTGTTCTACACTGCTTGCATTGGGGTCAATTAATTTCTTTTGCCTGCCGATTTCGTCATATTCTATTGTTGTTGTTGCGTTATTTGCCGTAATGGTAAGCGGCTTTCCCAAAGTGCTGTAAGTATAAGTTATTGTACCGCCAAAGTCTGTGCGCTCGATTACCTCGCCAAGCGCGTTTGTTATGCTTGTGGTTGCCTGTTCTGCAATCGGCGGCGTAACAGTTACTGTGCCGCTTGCATCATTATAATTATAAACAGTTGTTAAAATATTTTCGCCGTCAAAAACTTTTTCTTCTTTAACACGCTGTAAATAATCGTTGTAGTTATATTCAACATAAATTTCAGTTTCACCGTTATAATGCGGTTGCGTTTTTTTAGCAACTTTGCCTGTTAAATTATCATATTCAACAGACGATTTCAGTTTTGCTCCGTTCCAGCCAGTTGTTTCTGCATAAAATTCTCTGCCGAAATTATCATAGCGCGTTTCGGTAACAGTATTCAGTTTGTTGGAAGTTATAAATTGCTTATACAGACACGCCACGCCCCATTGCAAAAGATATGATATTTCTTCCTCTGTCGGCAAAATTTTCTTTGTTAATTGCCCCGTAGAGTTGTATTCATAATAGGTAGTAAAATTGTTAATATCCGTTTCGCTTATTACGCGCCCAAAATCGTCTCGCCAAGTATAAGAGGTTTGCCCCAAAATATCGGTTTTGCTTATTACAAAGCGATTGTACATATCATAAGTGTAATTTGTAGTTTTTGGCGTTGAATTATCAGTAGTTGTAACTGTTACAGATTCTAAATTGCCTGTTGGCAAATAGTTATAATCGGTAACAGTTTCTGCATAAGTGCCTGCCAATTCGGTAGCAATATCTATATTCCCTTTGTTGTCATAAGTATAATTTGAAGTAAAAACGTAATCGGGTTGATTTGTACGCTTTTTTGTAACGGTCATTGTTTGAGGTAGATACGAAACAAGTCCGCTTGTAATACGTTTTTTGAAATTGGAATATTCTTTAATAGTTGTTATGTCTTCTATCACAGTTTCTTCTTTTGTTAATACTCCAAAATCGTCAAAATCATAATCAATAGTAGATGTTGTATTTCTGAGTTTGTCTGTTGTAGTTTGAAAATCAACCACAGGAATAAAACGTTTTTCACCGTTTTTGCCCTGCGCGATATTATTGTTTTTAATAATTTCATTAGTATTTACTGTTTCAGAAATATCTGTGTTATTAACGCTTATTGTCTGCTTTTTTAGATTTGCAACAATATATTCTTCGTTTATTTCATACTCAGTAACTGTTTTTTGCTTTGTACGGCTATTTGTTGCAGTAATTTTTTGAAAACCGAGAAAGCCTTTGCCTTTAATATGTGTTTTCGGGTCTTCAAAATTGTATGTTGTAGCCGTTCCGTCAATAGCAGTATGTTTTTCTACTACCATTACAGGCGATTTCAGATTGCGGACATCGCTTGTAAGGTCTTGCGCCTCCTGATTATAATTATTATAGTTGTATGCAAATTTTTCTGTTTGCCCTAACCCGTTTGTAATGCTATGAACTACATTGTGTTTATTGGCAGCAGGCATAGTGAATGCTTTGTAATGACGATTGTTTTTATTTCCCTGTCTGTCACCAAAAACCAAATCAGAAACACCGTCTCCGTTAATATCTGCTATAACAGGGTTCATTCTTGAAATTCCCGCATATTCACTGCCTGCCTCTTTTGGCATTTTTAGCGATATTGTTTTTTCAAGTTCAAAACCTCCTCCTGTGTTTTTGTAAAAATACCATTCCGATTTTTCGTGGTCTTCATACTTTCCTGCCCCGCTGGTTTTGTTTCTGTATTCGTCTGCAATAATCAAATCCATATAACCATCTCCGTTATAATCAATTGTAACGGCATAGTCGCCTTCTCTTTCTTTTCCCTTTCCTTGCCAAAAATTATGTAAATTGTTTAAAGTTGTTTTTTGAGGTGCAGAATAAACTCCACCTATATTTTTCAATAAAAACCATTTTTTGCTGCCTTTTTCTCCTTGCCTCACTAATATATCTGTTAAGCCATCATTATCAATATCTACCGAATATAATTCCTCAAACAGAGGTTGTGGTATAAATAAACTATTGCCAAATTCGCTGCCATTTACTCTTAATTTAATTTTATTATTTATATCTTTGCTTTGTTGATGGTCATCAATATGGGTGGTTAATCTTAAAATATCAATTATTCCGTTAGCATCAAAATCTCCTATTGCACTATCTCCCCAACCATCAAAACAATAATTGGATATTTGATGGTAAGATGGTAAAGTTAAGCCATTTTCACTACCATAATATATTTCTATAGCATATTGAACTCCATTATATATGCCATTTTTATCCCATTCTTCAAGTTCATTTCTAAAAGGAACTATTACCAAATCAGGATATTCGTCATCATTCATATTAAGTAATAGCGGAATGTAATCAAATTCTTGCATCAAAATTTTTTCTGCTATTGTAGATATAGAATTAAAATTAACTAAAAAACAATCATAAGATTCAGGTCTTAATTTTTCTATAACAGAATTGTTATTATTTATACCATACACATCTACATACATTTTTCCGTGTATGCCTGATGGACTGTTTATTACTGCTAATTTGCCAGAACAATGAATAAGTATTATTTCATCTTTACCGTCATTATTAATATCACCAATGACTAACTTTGGATTAAAATTATTTTCCCAAGCTTCATTATAGGAATTAAACTTAATTGTAGGCAAAACAACATTATTTTTCAATATTACTCTTATAGTACCTTGACCATTTTTGTCTTTTGAGCCTGCCCACATCTCTATTTTGTCCGTATATCCATCGCCATCTATGTCGCCTGTGTATAAATAAGCATTTTCTACATTATTTATATTTCCGTCAGGCATTACTCCCAAATCAACTGTTTCTATTTTACTTTCCGCTCCCCATCCTATTTTTGTACTGTTAATATATTGTTTATCTACTTTTCCTATTCCGTTTGGGTCATAATTATGTGATATTGAGTAAGAAATATAAAATGGTTTTATAACATCTAATTTTGCATTTGTCCCGCTATTGTCATAAGCAAAATCATAGCCCTGTACAAATACATCACTTGCATATATGTAGATTGTTTCTAACAAATTTCCCTGTTTTGAACAAAAACCGTTAATATAACGTTTCTTTGGCGTTTCCTCATTTTCAGCATATACAAAATCTATACTGTTATTTGCATAATTTACACGTTCTAAGTATTGCCCATTATCCTGATAAGTGAGATTTATTTCGTTTTCATACACATCTTTTGTTTTATTCATTCGCCAAGCCATAATTTTATTGCCGTCTTTGAGCAAGGCATCGGCTGTTTTTCCGTATTCTGTTACATTTCCCTCTTTGGTGGTCAGTTCAAAATAAATTTTGTTTGTTATTGTGCTTGTTTTTATTTCTACGCGGGCATAATTTTCTGTTTCCGTACCATAAATTGCATTTGCTTGAAAGTGATTGCCTGTTAGCAAAATCAATCTTTGTCCGTCAATATAAAGTCGGTCAGTATTATCAAAATTTATAGTTGTGGCATCTATTGTGCCGTCTGCTGTTTGGTCAAAATAAAAAGTTTGCAGCCCGCGGCTAATGCTTGACAGTCCGCCAATATCCCAACCAAGACCCAATGCGCCGTATCCGCCCTGACTGCTGTACGCAATAGATAAATTGGGTTGAAAACCATTTGTGCCTGCGGGAACTTCAATAGGAATGTTATACATTGCTGCTCCTGTCGGACTTACAGAAGAAGTGCCTGCCAAAGTTCCAACAGGCAAATCCATATCAATTTCATCGTTAGCATACAAAGCACCTTCTATTGTGTAAGTTAATAAATGAGTATCGGCAATTCCGGGCGTTGCCAAACCTACATAATAATCACTTTGCAAAGATTTAATTTCTGAAGATGTCCAGTGTAAATTTTTTCGTTGAATAGATTTTAGATTTTTTGTTCTTCTGCCGTTGCTTGCATAAATATTCCAATATTGTGAAAGAGTTTTGTTTTTATTATTAACATCAGAATCATATTTGTATGACATTCTATCAACTTTATTGTTATTATTATCATACAATGTTATTTGTTCGCCATCATTATTTAACCAAAAGCCGTGGTCATACATACCGCCTTCGTTGTAGATAATTTGCGTGTTTTCTGAAATATTTGTAAATAAATCAGAAAATTCAAAGTCAGTTTCATAATGCTTAAAAGCAATAATAACAACTGCTTTTGAGGCAATAACCGTATTTTCAGGAACAGTAAAAGTGCCTTTTTCATCTCTTAAATACCACCCTGAAATATCAACATCTTCGGTTGTCGGGTTGTACAACTCAATAAACTCGCCGTTGTGGTGGTTGTTTGGCGATTTTATCATATCTTCTTCGAGCGGCGTGTCGTAGAATACTTCGGAGATAATTATCGGCTGAATTTTTGCAAAAAGCGAGGTTGCAAAAAACAAAAACAGGATTGAAATGTAGAGGTTTTTCATATTTTTAGATTTTATTTAGCACGCAGATAACGCAGATTAGACGGATTGTCGCAGATTTTTTTTTTAAAAATTACCACTAATAAATTATCTGTGGAAATCTGCGTTTTATCTGTGTTATCTGCGTGCTGCTATTTATTGTTTGATAATTTTATAAATTTCTTTTTTGTCGGCGATAGAAATTCGCAGCAGATACGCGCCTGCGGCATAACTGCTCAAATTCAGGTTTAGCGGGTTGTTGTTGCTTGTTCCGCTTGTAATCAGTTTGCCGTTTATGTCGGTAAGTGTGTAATTTACAGGCGTTTCCGCACTTTTATTTTCAAACTCCAACTGCAAAAGTCCTTTTGTCGGGTTAGGAAAAAGCGTGATTTTTATGTCGCCGATTTTGTCTTCAAGTTGCTGATTTTCAGGCGCATTTTCAGGCGTTTCTGTTTCAGTTTCCTCTTCTGCCTGCGATTGCGATGGCGCACGCGGCGCAGACATTACAACGGTTTTGTATTTCAAAACACAGTTGCCAGCGTTGTCGTATTCAAACTGTATTTGCGATTGTGCCGTCTGAAACGCGCAAAAGAGAAGTGATAAAAGTATAAGTTTTTTCATATTGAAAATTGATTAAAGATTAAAGAACAAGGAATAAAGACAGATAAAAAATAAGTTGATATTTATATTTTTTGCATTGTTAATTTTGTATAGATATAATATTTTTCTGGATTGCTTCGGATTGCTTCGGAAATACCTCGCAATGACGACCTCGCAATGACGGAAGTCGTTTAAGCAATGGGGTACGTCATTGCGAGTATTTTAAGCGAAATGAAATGTAGCGAAAAATATGAAGCAATCCAGAAAATTTTACATTCTACATTTTACATTCTACATTCTTAAACCATTTATCTCATTCATTGTTGCGCTGTAGCCGCTGTCGTTGAATTTTTGCTGCAATTTTGAAAGCGCAATCAACGCTTTAACTTTTTCTGCATTGTTTATTTCGTTGTCATTCAGATAGTTGCGATATTTTTCGAGATAACTCCACACAGGGTCGGAAATCTGCGTAACGGTTTTGTTGCACAGCATTTTTTGAATTGAAATCGCCTTTGTTGCCTCGTTGTTTTTATCATAACTTGCTGCATATCTTGACATTAGCGAATAGGCAATGCCGCCCTTGCCGTCAAAAAGCGCGATGCCTTCAATCAAAGTAGCGCGGGCAGCATTTTTGTTGTTTTCCTTGATTTTTATTTGCGCCAAAGTGTTATAATACGCGCCTTTTGCTATCGAAGTAAAATTGTTAATGTATTGATTTACAGAGTTTAACAGCGTTTTTGCCTCGTTAATTGACTGTGTGTTATTTTTGTATTTCATAAGCGAGGCAGCCAAAGCAAGCGCGGAATAGACATTATTATTATTGTTGTAAAAATGGCGATTTACCGCAATAACTTTATCAGATTTATTGTTTTGCTTAAAATATTTGCGCATTTTGCCCACAATATTCGTGTCTTTTATATCATCATTCAAAATTTGAAAACCCCACTGTTCAACTTTATTTGCGTTGTTGCTGCGCTCATTATTTTTGAAATATTGATAACAGGCGCGTTTTTTGCTCTTCCTTTCAGAATTTTCGCGCTCGCGCTGTTCGTTGTTATTATAATGTCGATTGTGCCTGCCGTGTCCGCGCCCATTGCCGTTTGAATTATAATTATTTTCTGACGGAATATTTGGCTGCCGAGAACGTCTTAATTTTGTCCATTTATTTGATACAGAATGAGTTACAGCGTCAATTTGCGTTATAATATTGTCTGATAAAATTAAATTTTGAGAGGAATTACGCGGATTTTGATTGTATTTTTCCAGCAGTTTCACAAAATCCTTTAAATCGAGTTGAAACTGTGTTTTTGGGTTAATTGCAACTGCATTTAAAAGTTGCTCTGCCGCATTTTCGTAGAGATTATCAATGTTGTTTTGCGCCGAAAATTGCTGCGCCTGCGCCGAATTTCCAAGACACAAATTCCTGATACTCAACGAATAACGGTGCAAGAAAAACGCATTGTCAGAATTGGTATTTACGCTGTTTTTGTAGAGTTCCGCCGCAGATAAAAGATTTTGCTGTGCGCCAAAAACCTTTGCCAAGCCGTCATAAAGAAACAGCACAGACGGATTTTCATTTATCAGTTGCGTAAAAAGCGCGGTCGCATCAGCATATCTTTTCTCGTAAAAATAGCCTTTCGCCTGACGGTAAAGCGGCATTAAATCGGGAATGTCGGCAGGCGGATTTTCAAAACCTGAAAATATATTTGTAGCACTTTCCATCGCCTGCAATTTGCTCGCAAGCAAAACCGTTCCTAACCCGACAAACGATTTTTTGAGAAATTCCCGTCTTCCAATTTTTTTTGCCATAGTATATAAGGTTAATTTTTTTACAAAAAAAAGAAAGAATTATGGCGGGACTTTAACCACGCATTGCCTTACTAACGTTCGTGTATTAGGATTATACTACATAATTCTTTCCGATTGCAAAGGTAATATGTAATTTTTATTGATAAATGCAAAAAATACCACAAAGTTTGTACAATTTATTGAATAAAATGTTACCTTTGCAGCACAAAAAACTATTCTATTATGGCAATAGGAAATAATATCAGAAAAATCAGAACTGCGAAAAATATCTCGCAACAGGTTGTAGCCGACAACTTGGACATTGACAGGCGCACTTATTCTGCGTGGGAAAGCGGCACACAAAGTGTAAAAAGCGATTATATTCCACGCTTGGCGGAATTTTTTGGCGTTGAAATTGCGGAACTTTTTGGCAGCGAAACAAACGTTAATATAAAACAGTCATTTAAAGACAGCAACAGTTGCATTAACACTGCTATTCTTATTCTCACCGACAAAGAGGCTGTCGGGCGTGTGCTTGATGCCCTAAAACAGGAAAAGAAATAGAGCAATTACAAAAAAAACGTAACACATTTTTAGAAATGTGTTACGTTTATGCACGGAAGGTAAGGCTCGAACTCACGACTTTCGGTTTTGGAGACCGACGTTCTACCGACTGAACTACTTCCGTGTTTATTAATTTTTAATTACAAATTGTAAATTTTAAATTAGTTTTTTAGAAAACAAAGAGTTGCGGATATGTTATTGTTGCATTACCGCAACTCTTTTATAATCTTAATTGTATATTTACAATTTAAAATTTGTAATTTACAATTAATCAAGCAGTTTTGTAATCTGACCAGAACCTACTGTTCTGCCGCCTTCACGGATTGCGAAACGCAAACCTTCTGAGCAAGCAACAGGGTAAATCAATTTTACATCAATTTCAAGGTTATCGCCTGGCATTACCATTTCTGTTCCTTCCGGCAAAGTGATTTCGCCAGTAACGTCCAAAGTACGAATGTAGAATTGAGGACGATATTTGTTGTGGAACGGAGTATGACGACCGCCTTCTTCTTTTTTCAAAATATAAACAGACGCTTTGAAATGGTCGTGAGGTTTAACCGAGTTCGGTTTTGCAATAACCATACCGCGTTTGATTTCGTCTTTGTCAATACCGCGCAACAGAAGACCTACGTTGTCGCCAGCCTCGCCTCTGTCAAGCAGTTTGCGGAACATTTCCACACCTGTAACAACAGATTTTTTGCCGTCTGCGCCAAGACCTGTGATTTGGATTTCTTCGCCAACATTGATAACGCCTGTTTCGATACGACCTGTTGCCACTGTGCCGCGACCTGTAATTGAGAATACGTCTTCAACAGGCATCAAGAACGGTTTGTCAATAGCGCGGGGAGGAAGTTCAATCCAAGTATCAACTGCGTCCATAAGTTCCATAACTTTGTCTTCCCATTCTGCAACGCCGTTCAAGCAACCAAGTGCAGAGCCGCGAATAACGGGAGTGTTGTCGCCGTCAAAATCATAGAAAGAGAGCAATTCACGCATTTCCATTTCAACGAGGTCAAGCATTTCTTCGTCATCAACCATATCGCATTTGTTCATAAATACAACAAGGCGGGGAACATTTACCTGACGAGCCAACAAAATGTGTTCGCGTGTTTGCGGCATCGGACCATCGGTTGCAGCAACAACGATGATAGCACCGTCCATTTGAGCAGCACCAGTAACCATATTCTTAACGTAGTCGGCGTGTCCCGGACAATCTACGTGTGCATAGTGGCGATTTGCTGTTTGATATTCTACATGAGCGGTATTAATAGTTATACCACGCTCTTTTTCTTCGGGAGCATTGTCAATAGAGTCGAATGAACGAATCTCTGAAAGCCCTCTTTTAGCAAG
>JAISKN010000077.1 GCA_031260925.1 Prevotellaceae bacterium
CTCAATGAGGTGGAATTGATTGAGATGCTTGACGAGGTCTTTTCAAAATTCGGCATCAGAGTTGCCATAAAACTCAACAACCGCAAAATTCTCGCAGGAATTGCCGAACTCATCGGGCAAGCGGACAAAATTATTGACATCACCGTTGCCATTGATAAACTCGACAAAATCGGGTTGGAAAATGTAAATACCGAACTGTTGGAGAAAGGCGTTTCGCAAAATTCGATTGATATTTTGCAACCTGTGCTGCTTTTGCAAGGCACAAATTCGCAAAAAATTGAAAAATTAAAAGATATTCTCAAAAATTCGGAAATCGGGCTGAAAGGAGTTGAGGAAATAGAAAAGGTACTTTGTCATTGCGGGCTTGACAACACGCTCGAACTTGACCTTACTCTCGCTCGCGGCTTGAACTATTACACCGGCGCAATACTCGAAGTGAAAGCCCTTGACGCGCAAATCGGCAGCATTTCGGGCGGCGGCAGATACGACAATCTTACGGGCGTGTTTGGTTTGCAGGGCATTTCGGGTGTTGGCGTGTCGTTTGGCGCGGACAGAATTTACGATGTGCTTGACGCGCTAAATCTTTTTCCAACACAAACCCTGTCAGGCACAAAAATTCTTTTCGTTTATTTCGATGAAAGCGGGCAAAATTACGCATTAGACATTTTGCGGAAATTACGAAAAAGCGGCATTGCTGCGGAAATCTATCCCGACCTCGCCAAAATCAAAAAGCAGATGCAATACGCCAACGACAACAAAATTCCGTTCGTTGCCATTATTGGCGAGAACGAAATGCAGCAAAACAGCGTTATGCTCAAAAATATGGAAAGCGGTGAGCAAAAATTAGTGAAAACTGAGGAGATAATTAATTCGATTTAAAATTTTTGTAATTAAAAAGTTTTTTGTACTTTTGCAGCCCGAAAAAATATTGCCATTTTAGCTCAGTTGGTAGAGCAATTCATTCGTAATGAATAGGTCCGGGGTTCGAGTCCCCGAAATGGCTCAAAGAGTTGTCCAAGAAGCACGCAGATGACGCAGATTAAACGGATTTGCGCAGATTTTTACTAACAATAAATCAAAAAAACGCAGATAATAAAAGATTGATTATCTGCGTTTATCTATTAAATGAGCGTTATCTGCGTGCTAAAAAACTTAAAAAAAAATGAACTCAATTTCGTTATTAGAACTCAATTCGGCAATAAAAGATGTTCTCAAAGAGAATTTTTTTGAGGGCATTTGGGTGCGCGCCGAAATCAGTGAAATACACGAAAATTCCAATGGACATTGTTTCCTCGAACTTGTTGAAAAAGAGAAAGAGAGTGAAAAAATCGTTGCGCGCCAAAAGGCAACAGTTTGGGCAAACAACTACCGATTAATTAAACCCTATTTTTTTTCGGAAACAAATATGAATTTGGCTGCTGGAATGAAAATTTTGGTGTTCTGTTCGGTGGAAATGCACGAAATTTACGGTTTGAGCCTCACAATTTCCGATATTGATGCGGCTTATACTTTGGGCGAAATTTCGATTTCGCGTGATAAAATTATCAAAAAACTGTCAGAAGAGGGCATTTTGGAAATGAATAAAAATTTGCCTTTTCCTCTACTTCCGCAGCGAATTTCCGTGATTTCATCGAAAACAGCGGCAGGATTTGAAGATTTTTGCCATCAGTTGAAAAACAATTCTTCGGGTTACAAATTTTATGTCAAACTTTTTGAGGCAACAATGCAGGGCGAGCAAACCGAAAATTCGGTTGTGGCGGCTTTGGACAGAATTTTTGAAAATGCCGAAAAATTTGATATTGCAGTGATTATTCGCGGCGGCGGCGCAACGGCTGACCTGTCGGCGTTCGACAACTACAACATTGCGGCGCATATTGCACAGTTTCCGCTGCCTGTGGTTTGCGGCATCGGACATCAGCGCGATTTGACCGTGCTTGACATTGTGTCGCACGTCAGCGCAAAAACGCCCACCGCAGCAGCAGAATTTCTTATTGCAAAATTTAAAATTCAGGAAGATTTTATCGATGAAAACGCACAAAAATTAACTTTTTTAGTCAAAAAAATCATTGAAACTCAACAAAATATTTTAAAAAATATTGCGTATAAAATTCCGTTTAAAGTAAAAGAATTTTTACAGGAATTAAAACAAAAAAATCACTTTTTTGAACTTTCGTTAAAAAATTCTACAAAAAATATTATTAATTCCGAAAAGAAAAAAATTAGTTTATTTGAAAAAACAATCTCTTTGCTTTCGCCTCAAACTATTCTCAAACGTGGCTATGCTCTTATTCAAAAAAATGGGAAAACTGCCGTTTCCACCGCAGAACTTTCCCAAAATGATGCCGTAAAAATTATATTTTTTGACGGTGAAAAAGAGGCTGTCATAAAAAATTAACCTCCGTTTCTGCTGATTTTCCGCAATTCGTCTTCTTTGAGAATTTTTATTGCTCGGCGGTTTGTTTCGATTATTCCGTCTTTTTCAAATTGCGACAGCGTGCGAATTGCATTTGAAGTTGTCATATTAGACAAACTTGCCAAGTCGTCCCGCGACAGATTGCAATGAAGAAATCCTGTTTTTGCCTCAATTCCAAAATCGGTGTTCAGAGCGATAAGCGTTTCGGCAAGCCTGCCTTTGACGAGTTTTTGCGTGAGCGACATTGTGCGGTTGTCAGACGTGCCGACACGTTGCGCCACAAGATTTAGAAAAGTCATTGCAAGTTTGTTGTTCGACTGAATAATTTGCCATACCACTTTCACAGGTACGAGGTATGCGGTGGAGTGTTCGAGTGCGGCGGCACTGTTGCAATATGGCTCTTTTGCCAAAAATGCGCGGTAGGCAAATACGTCTCCGGGCTTTGCCATACGCACAATTTGCTGACGGTTTGTGCCGATGCCGTTTTTATAAACTTTTACCATTCCAGAAATCAAACAAACCAGATGCGTAGGCTCATCTCCGATGTGGTAAATAATTTCACCCTTTCTAAATGTGTTAAATGTGGTGTTTTCGCGCAAATAATCGCGTTCGCCCTGTGCGAGCGAGTCCCATATAAAACTCATTTTGTCAATGGGTTTATACTCTTTTTGTTCTGACAACATATTTTGAAACAAAATTATATGTTTTATAACACTGTTTTACAGCACAAAATTACACATTTTTTTTCAAATCAAAAAATATTTTTTTATGGCTTAAATAATTGATTAATAATATTTTACTTATAAATGAAAATAATGGAACAATATTTTTTTTAAATTTTTCTGCAATTTTTTGTACTTTTGCGAAAATTTTATTTCATAATCAATGAATATTTTTGATGTAAATAATGCTTTTATTACCATTTTGGGTGATAAAATTTCTTTTTTAGAATTTGCAGGTACGATTTTAAGCCTGTTTTTTGTCTATTTTTCTGTAAAGGAAAAAGTTATTTCGTGGGTTTTCGGCTTTTTTTCTGCAATTTTTCTCGCTCTTTTATATTTTCAAAATGCAATTTACGCAAACAGTCTGCTGCAAGTCTATTATGTTGCGATGAGTGTTTATGGCTTTTGGGCTTGGTTGCGGAAAAAATCTGACAATTCTACATTGCAAATTTCCAAAATTTCTACTAAAAATCTGCTTATTTCGCTTATTTCATCGGCGGTTTGCTTTGCACTTTTGTATTTTGTTTTGGATAAATATACAGATACCAAAGTGCCTTTTATTGACGCATTTACAACGGCATTGTGCATTGTCGGCACATATCTTTTGGCGCGGAAAGTGCTTGAAAACTGGCTGTTTTTTATTGTTGCAGATGTTGTAATGGTGTGGCTTTCGATTTCTCAAAAATTATATCTGCTCGCATTTTTGTATGCAGTTTATTCCACAATGGGCGTGTTTGGCTATTTCCGATGGAAGAAAACAGCCGTAAGTAGAAGGAAAAAAGGTGCAAGATTTTTATGACTTTGCACCTTTTCTAATTTTTCATTAATACAAGTTCTAATTCGTCTATATTTTTAAAATCGCTGTCAAAAGTTATGAAAGGAATGTCGTAATAAATTGCACTTGCAGCAATAATTGCGTCAGGCAATTTAATTTTATGTGTTTTGCGTATCTCTTTAACTATCTGTTTTATTGGCTGTGTAAGTTCTATAACAAAACAACAATCAATCATTGTATCAATAATTTTTTCCTCTCTTTCGGTTAAATTCTGCTTTGCGTATAATTCCAACTCGGTAATAACTGACAGTGAAATTTCCTTGCCTCGCAGAAAATTTCTCACAACGTCATTTTTTCCAAGTAAATGAATTAATACATTTGTATCGCAAACAATTCTATTCCCATTCATTTCTCAAACGTTTTTGGTATGCAACAGGCTCTTCGTTCCATACGATTGCACCTGCAAATCTATCAGAATCAAAATGTTTTTTTGATTTTAAATTTGCAAGCATATTATTAATTTTAGGTTTTTCTAATACAGCAGGCATATTATTATTATTTTTAAAATTTACGTTGCAAATATACAACTTTTTTTAAATATAAAAGTTGTTTTTTACAAAAAACTCACTTTTTATTGCTACCAAATGAACGGAATAATCGCTTTTAAACGTTTTTGCGACATTTCATCGGGGAAAACTTGCGCATAACGTTTGTGAATGGAAATTGCGCGCGGTGCAAGATTGGCAAATGTCCAAACGAAAAACGCCAAGCCCGAAAGCGAGCAGGTGAGAACGGCAAAGCCGAGCCATTCGATAATTTCGCCGAAATAATTTGCCGAAGTTACATAATTGAACATTCCGCCTTTGGGCAAATAATGATTTGTGTCTGTCGGCGATTTGCGTAAATGGCGGACAATATAATCAGAATGCAGATTTGTAATAAAACCAAATAGAAAAAGTATTGTTCCGCAAATAAACCAACCGCTATGCAGCCAAGAATTTGCGTAAAAATTTTCAAATTTGTATGATTCAAAAAAGAGCCAGTATCCCTGCATCATTGCGTTGAGCAAATTAAAGAAAATGCCCATAAACATTACCGAGAGCGGCATTCGGCTTTTGCCTTTTATCAGAAACGGAAAAATAAATGCCCGCTGCAAATAGTGCATTTGGAAAAGTGTAAAAACAGCCAAACGAGCAATGGTAATTTCGTTTTTGCAAAGAAACATAAAGGCAAACATTGCGATGAAAACGGGACTTTCCATCAAAACCCAACCCACGCTGTTGTTAATAGTTGCGCCCCATTTTTTTGTTTGAAAAATGCCGTAACCAGCCTCAACAAAAAACAGTGCGATAAAAACTATTACCGCAACGGCAATCATACAATAAAGAAAAATGTTGAACATTTATTAAGAATTTACGATTTTAGATTTACGATTATGTTAAATATTGACTATAGAATTTACGATTTTAGATTTACGATTATGTTGAACATTGATTAAGAATTTACGATTTATAGATTTACGATTATGTTAAATATTGACTATAGAATTTACAATTTTAGATTTACGATTATGTTCGACAGGCTTGGTGCGCCCAATCGTAAATCATAAATCTAAAATCGTAAATCAAATTATTTTTATCTTAATAAAAACTGAAATTTGTCCGTGTTTCTCAGTGCAATTCCTGTGCCTCTTGCAACGGCTCTGAGCGGGTCGTCTGCAACGTGGAATGGAATTTGAATTTTTCTGTTAAATCTCTGAGCCAATCCTTTTAATAATGCGCCGCCGCCAGCAAGATAAATTCCATTTTTTACCAAATCGGCGTAAATTTCTGGCGGAGTTACCTCCAAAGCCGAAACGATAGCATTTTCGATACGCGAAATTGATTTGTCCAATGCGTGCGCAATTTCCTGATAAGTTACAGGCGTTTCCACAGGCATTGCAGTAGAGCGGTTAGGTCCCTTCACCACAAAAGGCTCAGGCTCTTCGTCTTTCGGCAGCGAAGTATCGGCAGCACCAACGTGAATTTTTATTTGTTCCGCCGTTTTTTCACCAATTTTGATATTATGCGCACTGCTCATATAATCTCTGATGTCCTGCGTAAAACCGTCTCCAGCAATTTTGAGCGAACGGTCTGCCACCAATCCGCCGAGCGAAATAACAGCAATTTCGGTTGTTCCGCCGCCAATATCAATAACCATATTTCCTTCTGGTGCTTCTATGTCAAGCCCGATGCCAAGCGCGGCAGCCATAGGCTCATAGATAAGATAAATTTCGCGTCCGCCTGCCTGCTCTGCACTGTCGCGTACAGCGCGAATTTCCACTTCGGTACTGCCAGACGGAATGCCGATAACCATTTTCAAAGACGGCTTAAAAAGTTTGCCCTTATTTGGTATCATTTTTATCATTCCTCTAATCATAAGTTCCGCAGCGTTGAAATCGGCGATAACGCCGTCTTTTAACGGACGGATTGTACGAATTTTATCGTGCGTGCGCTCGTGCATTTTTTGCGCCTCTTTGCCGATTGCAATAAGTCTGTCTGTGCGTGTATCAAGCGCAACGACAGACGGCTCATCGACTACAATTTTACCATTGCTTGTGATAAGTGTGTTCGCTGTGCCAAGGTCCATAGCGATTTCTTGCGTTAATGAAAATAAACCCATTTTCTATATTTTTTTTTGAAATTTTTTTTACATAAAAAAACGGCTGCAAAGGTACAAAAAATTATGAATTATGAGTTATGAATTATGAATTATTTTTACAGAATTTCAAAAATTCTGCTTTCAAAACCCTCCAATTCAATCTCAACAGGCAAATTTGCGCAGAAATTTATTGCGCATTTTTTATTTGATAATAAATCTGTTGCAGCAAAATTTTCTTTTGGAGAAATTTGCAAACAGTCGAATGCGTGCTGCGGAATATTGATTTTTAAAAATTGTTTTTCGGGCGAAAAATTGGCGACAATTAAAACGGCTGTCATTCCCGCGCAGGTGGGAATCTCCTGCTTTTTAGAAGATTGCGGGTAAGATTGCGGGTCGTAGCCCGCAACGCAATGACGTGAAGAGAAAGCCCGCAAAAACGCAAAACATTTTTCGGAATTGAAATCTGGATTTTGTTCGTTGCAATACATTAAATCAAACATTGCACCTGATGAAATGGCGGTTTTTTGACAGATTTTGAAAAGTTTTGAGTAGAAACTGCGCAAATCTTTTTCCTTTTTTGTCAGGTTTTTCAGCGAAAAATCGCCGTTGCTTGCCCAGCGAAAAAGCGTGTCGGGCTGCCAATAGTCGAAAATCGTGGTGCGCCCGTCAAGTCCGCTAAAACCTTCGGTGTTCATACCTTTTTCGCCGAGTTCCTGCCCCGCGTAAATCATTGCAGCAGAACGGTTTAAGCAGGCAGAAACAACCATTGCGGGCTTGGCGGCGTTTGGGTTTGAGGCGAAAAAATCTGAGCAAATGCGCTGCTCATCGTGATTTTCGAGAAAATTCAGCATTTTGTCCTGTATTTCACCAAGATTTTGCCAACAAAACGAAATGTTTTTTGCAGGCAAATGTCCGCAAATCACGCCGCGCAAAGTGTCGTAAAGCCCGATTTTATCGTAAAGAAAATCAAATTTTCCATACTCCAAAAAGTTTTTATATTGCGAATAATTGTAAATTTCGGCAATAAAAATGATGTTTGGAAACTGCTTTTTGACTTCGGCAATCGCCCAATGCCAAAACTCCACAGGCACCATTTCCGCCATATCGCACCGAAAACCGTCAATATTTTTACCCGCCCAAAAGAGCAAAATATCGCGCATTTTGAGCCAAGTATCTGGCAACGGCTCAAAATATTTCTGCATATTATTCTGATAATCAACGCCATAGTTGAGTTTTACCGTTTCGTACCAATCGTTTTTTGAGGGCGAAGGCGAAAAACAGTCGTTGCCTGTGGCTTTTGCAGGAAATTCGGAGTAAGTTTTCAACTCAAACTGCGGTGAAAAGGGCTGATTTGGAAAATAATAGAAATTGTTTTGCGGTGAAAAATGCACTGTTTTATCGTCATTTTTGCCAAAGTCTGTCTTTGTGTCATTGCGGGCTTGACCCGCAATCGTTACATTTTCAAGCGATTGCGGGTCAAGCCCGCAATGACAGTTGGCAACGTCAGAATGATAGACCCGCGAAACGTGATTTGGCACAAAGTCAATTATCACTTTCAAGCCGTTTTTGTGTGCGCGTTCAACAAGATTTTCAAACTCCTGCATTCGATTTTCGACATTTTCCGCCAAATCGGGCGAAACATCGTAATAATCGCGAATGGCGTATGGCGAGCCGGCAATGCCTTTGACAATATCTGCACTGTCGCCGTTAAGATTATGTTGATTATAAGCGGTTTGCGAGGCGTGTTCGATAATTCCCGTTAGCCAAATATGCGTTGCACCGAGATTTTTTATTGATTTCAGCGCATTAGAATTAAAGTTGTTGAATTTTCCGCAAAGGTTTTCTTCGATTGTTCCGTTCGGTTTATTTTGTCCCTTTTTTATCGAAAAATGGCGCACAAATGCTTGATAGATAATGACTTTCATTTCTTTCCCCTTGAAAATTTAATGTATTCTTCCAAACTTCTACCTTCGCCAATAATTTGCAGGTCGGAATCTGAAATAATTATTACCGAAAAATCTTTTAAAGATTCTTTTCCAGCAAAAGAATTATCGGTGAAAAGGAGGTTTTTGTACCATTTTGCCTCTTCTTCGGTTTCCATTCCAGAAATTATTAAAATATCTTTGTTTTCGATTTTTCTGATGTCGAAGTCAAAATCTTTTATTAAAAATTTATTGAAATTATATGCTGCAATATCATATAAAATATTGTTAATCAGAGTTCTATTGCTGATATTTGAAATAATTAATAGATTGTGATTTTCGGAAGTATTGGCAGAAAAATTGCCAACGCTTTTCTTTATCTCTTCGATTTCGGCTTTGGTTTCCTTGTCGCGCAAATCGTTGAGGCTCTGCGTGGAAATTTCGGTTGATTTTTCGCGCCCTTGCAGCATTAGCGCGAGAATGTCGCGGCTCATAGGCGCAACATCGCTTTCGGGAAATTTCTCTAACAAGCCATTCAACGAAACTTCAAAATCGTCTCGGCTGCCTGTTTTTCCGATTACAAGGCTGTGCAAAAATGCAAATTTCGGCATTAACTCCGAAAGCGGAAAATTTTGCGCCATTTTATCATAATTTTCATTAACGATATTAAAATTTCCGCTCGTGTATGCGCTGTAAGTTGCAGCGTAAATTGAGTCCTGTATTTGAATAAATTGCGCCATTTTTGCGGCATAATTTGGGTCAATCAACATTGCAGCGTACTTGCTTTGAGGAAATTCTGTAATGATTTTGTCGCGGAAAACCACTTTTTCATCGTCTTTATTTGCTCTGCCCGAAATTTGATACACATAATAATAGGTTTCACATTTGCGGTCGTCTGCACCGAAACGGCGTTGAAATTCGCGGTAAGTTCCGTCTGCTTTTGGGTCGTCCTGCAATTTTATCAGAAAAATTCCGCCCATATTATAAAGCGCGGTAGCAATTTGCGAAAGGGCAAAATTTTTCTGCTCGTCTGTTTTTGGAATCTGCGCAAGATAATACGCAGGGTCGTGTTTGTCGGTAATAATCGTATCGTTTTCTGTAGAAGTTGTATCATTTTCAGCCAAATCTCCCGATGCCATCGAAAAAGTTTGGGTTGAAACCTTGTTTGTTCTGCGCCAGTTGTCTTCCAAAATTCGCCGTCCCCATTTGTTGTCAAACTCTCGTTTGCCTCTGCTCACAAGCGAAGAATTATAAAAATACCATTCCGCGCTTGTTGCAGTTCCGGGCAGCGGCTCAAAACCATCTGCGCGGTCAAATCCTTTTGCTACAGCGAGTGCGGCGCGGTCAGCGGAGTCTTTGGCAGCCTGTTTTTCCTGTTCTATTAAATCAACAATAATTTTATCAATAATTTTCAACTGTTCTGTTTCCGACATTGTGGAAAGGTGCAAAAGCGAGTCTTGAAGTTGCACCGTATTGTAATTTTGCACCAGTTCACCGAGAATTTCCGCCGATTTTTCCGAGCGTTTATATTCAATATGCGTGTTTGGCATAAGTTTTACAACGGAGTCGAAATAGGGCGCAGACGCGATATAATCCTGTTTTGCATAAAACAAATCGGCAAGTTTGAGCGCAACCAGAGCCTTTTCAAGTCCGTTGCGCGTGCTGAGTTCCATCGCTTTTTGATAATTTTCGATTGCTTTCGGCTCATTGCTGCTTTTAAGATATTGATTTCCAACAGCATAATAAATTTGGTCTAAATAATTTTTATTATTGCTGTTTTTCGCCATTTTTTGCAGATTTTTGATTGCTTTTGCAGAATTTTTTTCTGCCTCGTTAGCGCGAAGTTCAGCGTTAAAAAGCATTTCGTAACTTTGCGCTTTGGATTTTGCTTTGAGAAAATGCTCGGTTGCGAGTGCATTTTGCCCCGAAAGTTCGTAAAGTTGCCCCAAAATAAACTCAAAACGCGCAAGCAGATATTTATCTTTTTCGTGCTTAACCGCCACAGACAAAAACGGAATTGCCTCTTTGTAACGCTTTTGTTTGAGCAAAATATCAGCCTTGAAAGCAGCAAAAGTGCCGTTGAGCGAGTTCGGAATTGAATTTTCGTCAATATTTTGCAGCGTATTTTCCGCCTCATAGAGCCAGTCCATTTCGGCGTAAGAGTGTGCTACCCAAAGTTTAGCCTCACAAACAGTTGCCGTTGCCTGTGAAAAATGGCGGATTAGATAGTTGAAATCGCCGACTGCACCGATAAAATCGGCTTTGTGAAACTCCGCTTTGCCGAGCAAAAGCCACGCCGTTTTGATTTGCGGGTTAAACTCCTCCTGCACCCGAAATTCGCGGTATTTTTCATCACTCATTCCAACAGGTTTTTTCGTTGGTTTGGTGCGTATTGAGTGAAGTTTTATCGCTTTTCGGCATTTTTCAACAGTGATATTCATTTGAGAGGAAATCGCGCCGCCCGTTTCTTTATTTACCGCAGGAAACATCGGCAAAATGGCGGAATAATCGTCTTGGTTGGCTGCCCGCAATGCTTTTATGCCGTCATCATATTGATTTTGGGCGTTGAATTTTACATTGTATTTTGTGGCAAAACCCTGATAACCGCGCGAAAGTCCTGTGTTTTTTTTAGTCGAACACGCAATAAACAAACCCGACAATAAAATTATTGCCGAAAAAATGATAATATTTTTTGTTTTCGTTGCCAAAATATTTTTATTATTTATAACGAATAAATATGATTTTTATTGTTTAATATTGTAACTACCTGATTATTAATCTGTGTTAATCCGTTTAATCTGTGTCATCTGCGTGCTTTACTCCGTTGTTTGTCAAATCCAAATACAACCTTTCGGCAAAAAACGGCGCAATCGGAGCCATAAGTTTTGCCACCGTTAGCAAACACTCGTAAAGTGTCTGATAGGCAGCGAGTTTGTCGGCGTTCATTTCGCCGCCCCAAAAACGTTTGCGGTTGAGGCGCACATACCAGTTTGAGAGATTTTCGCCCACAAAATCCTGAATTGCCCTGCCTGCGCGTGTCGGCTCGTAGTCCTCGTAATATTCGGTAACGTCTTTTATGAGCGTGTTGAGCAGCGAAATCACCCAACGGTCGATTTCGGGGCGTTCGCTGACGGGAATTTGCTCTGTATCAGGCGAAAAGCCATCGACATTGGCATAGAGCGCGAAAAACGAATAGGTGTTGTAGAGCGTGCCGAAAAACTTGCGGCGCACCTCTTCCACGCCTTCGGTGTCGAATTTGAGGTTGTCCCACGGCGAGGAATTTGTCATCATATACCAACGCAGCGGGTCTGAGCCGTAGTTTTCGATTGCGCCAAACGGGTCAATGGCATTGCCGAGCCGTTTCGACATTTTGTTGCCGTTTTTGTCAAGCACCAAACCGTTGGAAATCACGTTCTTAAACGCCACGCTGCCTTTCACCATTGTAGAAATGGCGTGCAGCGTAAAAAACCAACCGCGCGTCTGGTCAACGCCTTCCGAAATAAAATCGGCGGGGTAGTTGTGGGGGAAATTTTTGTTATTGTTCATTATATTATTATTTATTTTACAATTTAAGAGATGAAAGTGAAAAAATGTTTTAAAATTGGGTGAAAAACAAATGCTGATATTAAAACGGAAAATGCAAAGATAATCATAGTGCCAATTTTAGAATGTTCCCATATAAAAGCATCAAGTTTGTCGCCTAATAACTTATTTGCACCTAACATTACTAACATCATAGATAATGGAAATGTAGTAATGGTAGCAAAAAATATATCGTGTGTGTTTATTCCAAAAATAATAAATAATACTGCAAGCAACGCACAAATAAATGTTCTTTTTATATCACAAAATATCTTATAATCCATAAAAAACCACAGTGTATTTAGTATAATAACAATAACTACCCAAGTTGAAGAAATGAAAAATGGGTTATATTTGTTTGTTAATATAATACCCAATATACCAATAAATAATATGGGTGCTATTATTTTAAATCTTTTGTCTAATTTTCGATTTTGCTCTTCTTTTTCTTTTCGGGCTGCTACTTCCAAAAGTTCTTTTTTATTGACAATAATTTGTTCGTAAGAAATTGGCAAATCGTTTATATTTAGTTCTTTATATTTGAAGGCACTTCCAATGTCCATTTTTTTTAATTTTCCACCAAAATCAAATTTATAAATTTCGTTGTCTTCGGTTATGAGCCAAACATTATCAAATTCTTTATCTTGCTCATTTATAAATACATAGATATTTTTATTTAGAATTCTTTTGTGTTTTGAAGCGGTAGTATAACCTGCCACTTCAAAAGTTCTATTAAAATCAATAGGAGCGGAAAAATAATTTACCAAATAGAAAAAAAGTGTATCGTCAATGCTCTTGTCAATTTTAAGAATAAAAATATTTGGACTAACCTCAGCAAATTCAAAAATTGATTTGCTTTTTAATCCGTCTGCATACATAACGAGCCAATCATTTAATATTGTCTTTAATTCGTCTTTTGTGCAATCGTTTATTATTAAAATTTTTTCCATTAATTATTCATTTTCAGCATTAAACCCAATTCTTTTCCGCTGTTTTTGTTCTACTTCAATTTTGTCTTTTTGCAGCAGATAATTTATTGCCTCCATAATATTTGTAAATTGGCGGTCGTATTGTGTTTCCATTTCCCGAAGTTTGTCGGCTAATTCTTTGTAATTCAGCGCAAACTGCTGCAACATCACAAATGCCCGCATAATGTTTCGGTTGGTTTCGATAGCGATTTTTGAGTTCAGCACACTGCTCAACATTGCCACGCCGAGTTGAGTAAAAGCGTAGGGTTTGTAACGAGAGCCGCCCCAACTTGAGGTCACAATTTGTGACCTCAAGATTTTACTTTCACTTGAAGTCGCAATTTGCGACCTCAAAATTTCTGCATCGTTCAAGGTCGCAATTTGCGACCTTGAAAGTGCAACTATCTCTTTATTAGTTAGTTGAAACATAAAATCTTCGCCCTCAAAACGTTCAATGTTGCGCTTAACCGCCTGATTAAGCACTTTCGTTTCAACGCCGTATATTTCGGCTAAATCTCTGTCAAGCAGCACTTTTTGCCCTCTGATTTGCTGAATTTTATTCTGGATAACAGTTATTTCCATTTTTTATAAGGAATATAAAATAAACAACTTATCACAGTTAAATTCCTTCGGAATTTGTTTTTTTAACACAGAGTTCGCAGAGAACCACAGAGTTAACAGAGATATTTTATATATTTTTCGCAGAAAAAAAACTCTGTGTTCTTGTATTTTTCTTCATTTTATCTTCTCTTTTTTAGTTCACAGAGAAAGAAAAAATAAATTTTTCTCTGTGTAACTCTGTGGTTCTCTGCGAACTCTGTGTTATAATGTATTATATGTTATTTATTTTTTGTTTATAAATAAAAAATTGTGCAAATTTTTAAATCTCGTTTATCGCTTTATTAACTTCGTCTAAAATTATTTTCGCAAAATCATTAACTTTCATTGTGCCTTTGTCGCCTTCGCCTTGACGGCGTACCGAAACTTCGCCGTTTTCCGCCTCTTTTTCGCCGACAATCAGCATATAAGGAATGCGTTTTAGTTCGTTGTCGCGGATTTTGCGCCCGATTTTCTCGTTGCGGTCATCAACCTGAACGCGAATATCCTGCAAATTGAGCGTTTTGGCAACTTCAAAAGCGTAATCGTTGAATTTTTCCGAAATTGGCAAAATCACTACTTGGTCGGGCGTGAGCCACAGCGGAAATTTGCCCGCCGTGTGTTCTATCAACACCGCCACAAAGCGTTCCATTGAGCCGAATGGCGCGCGGTGAATCATTACAGGGCGGTGCTTGGCGTTGTCGTCGCCGGTGTATTCGAGTTCAAAACGTTCGGGCAGGTTATAATCAACCTGAATTGTGCCGAGTTGCCAACGTCTGCCGAGCGCGTCTTTCACCATAAAATCAAGTTTAGGACCATAAAACGCTGCCTCGCCGTACTCAACTTTTGCAGGCAAACCCTTTTCCTCGCACGCCTCAATAATGGCGCGTTCGGCTTTTTCCCAATTTTCGTCTGAGCCGATATATTTTTCCGAATTATTTTTATCTCTTAATGAAATTTGCGCCTCAAAATTTTCAAAATTCAACGCTTTAAAAATTATAAAAATAATATCCATTACCTTGATAAATTCCTCTTTTATCTGGTCGGGGCGGCAAAACAAATGCGCGTCATCTTGCGTAAAACTGCGCACGCGCGTAAGTCCGTGCAGTTCGCCGCTCTGCTCGTAGCGATACACTGTGCCAAATTCGGCAATGCGCACAGGCAAATCTTTGTACGAGCGCGGTTTGAACTTGTAAATTTCGCAGTGGTGCGGGCAATTCATTGGTTTGAGCAGATATTCCTCGCCTTCTTCGGGCGTTTCTATCGGCTTGAAACTGTCTTTGCCGTATTTTGCCCAATGCCCCGAAGTGAGGTAAAGTTGCTTGTTGCCGATATGCGGCGTCATAACCTGCTCGTAGCCGTAACGTTTTTGGATTTTTTTCAACATATCTTCCAGCCGCAAACGCAGTTGAGTACCGCGCGGCAGCCATATAGGCAAACCTTTTCCGACAGTTTCGGAGAACATAAAAAGTTCGAGTTCGCGCCCGATTTTGCGGTGGTCGCGTTTTTTAGCCTCTTCGAGCAAAATAAGATATTCGTCAAGCATTTTTTTCTTCGGGAAAGTAATGCCGTAAATTCTGGTAAGCATTTGCCGTTTTTCATCGCCGCGCCAATATGCGCCTGCAACCGAAAGCAGTTTTATCGCTTTGATTTCGCCTGTGTTCGTTAAATGCGGACCTCGGCACAAATCGGTAAAATCGCCCTGAGAATAGAGCGTGATAGTGCCGTCTGCCAAGTCGGAAATTAACTCAACTTTGTATTCTTCGTCTTTTTTGGCGAAATATTCCAAAGCATCGGTTTTTGAAATGTCGCTGCGGACAATAGCGTGTTTTTGAGCGGCAAGTTCAACCATTTTCGCCTCTATTGCTGGCAGGTCGCTCTCTTTAATCATATCATCGCCGTTATCAACGTCATAGTAAAAACCGTTTTCGATTGCGGGACCGATGCCGAATTTGATGTTTGGGTAAATCGCCTGCAATGCCTCAGCCAAAAGGTGCGCTGACGAGTGCCAATAGGCGTGTTTGCCCTCTTCGTCGTCCCATTTGTAGAGTTTAATGTTTGCGTCAGAAGTGATTGGGCGCGACAAATCCCAAGTTTCGCCGTTAATGCCCACGCTTAAAACGTCTTGCGCAAGGCGCGGACTGATGCTTTCTGCAATTTGATAACCTGTAACGCCGCTTTCAAATTCGCGTACAGAGCCGTCAGGAAAAGTGATTTTTATCATATTTTTTTTATTTTGAACAATGAACAAAGAGCAAGGAACAAATGCTTTTTTGCTCCTTAATCTTTGAATTTTTAATTATTAAATCGTTTAATTTTTTAAAAATGCAAAATTACAATTTTTTTGTGTAAAAATAAAGCGGCTGCCCAAAAGGTTGAGAAGTTATTTCGGCATTAGAGAGAAGTGCAAAGATTTGAATAAGTTTTTGCAAAAAGACATCAAAAAAGCGAGGAAGAAAAACGGAAATTAGATTAAAAATTTGCGGAAAATTATTAATAATCAGAAATATACAGATTTTTGTTTCAATAGTTTATGAATTTCGTTCCAAAAAAAAAATGCCTCTAAATTATTTTTTTTGAGTTTATTTAATTTTGTAGGTAACGGTAATTCGATTTTTTCATTGTCAAGTAAAAACGATAAATTTTCATCAAAATGTTTAACTTCATTAATATTTTTATCAAGCAAAACAGACAGATAAGCCGCTTTTGAAGCATCTGTTACTGCTTTATCAAGATAATACCTCTCGCTGTGAATGAAACTTTGAATGCGTTTTATGCCGTCTTGCAACAGGTTAAAATGCTCTTTATCAACTGTTCCCTGCAAGCAAATACAGAGCGATGTTTGAAAAATATCATCTAAAACCTGTTTAATATTATCTGTATTCAGATTTCTGTAACCCAATTCAATTTTTGCAAATTTTCTAAAAGTGCTTGCTGTAATGCTCAAATCATTAATTTCATTAAACAAAGAAGCAATGTCAAAAAGTTGTTTTATAATTTCCATTGACCTGCTCTTTTCATTTTTGAAATAAGGTATTCCTGTGGTATTTGGGGCAAACGCGGTCAGTTTATCACCCAACAAATCGGCATTGCTCGGCACATTTACAAAAATATCTTTGCCCTCTGTTTTTAAAAAACTACTCGCAATCGGCAGTTGTTCAATTTTATTGTAATGATTATTTTCAAAAATGACATCAAGCAAAATATACTCTGTGTCTGTGTTGGTGGTGTATGCCACTTGATAGAAAAATTTGGCGTGGCTTTTTGTTATATTGTTTGGGGTTTGCCTTTCAACTAATTTTATATTATTAAAGCCGTATTGTTCAGCATTTTGCGACAAATATTTTTCAATGTCAGTATTTGGAGGACAGACAATATCAATGTCTATTGACAAACGTTTTGCGCTATTCAAATGCAGCATTAATGACGTTCCACCCTTAAAAACAAAAGGACAGCCCGACAAAACCAATGATTCCAACAGCGAAAATGCCCGAATTGTTTTTTCTATCAGTGTAATATTTGTATAATTGTTTTTGTTGGCAACTTGTTTGAGCCAACCGATTGAACGGCTGTCAGGGTGTATCATATAGAATTATTGTATAAAGTTTCAACTTCTTCGCTTTGTCCTCTGCGAGAGGCGTAACGCATTAATTTTCTTTTATTTATATTGTTTTTTGATATTATATTTTGATAGAAATTTTCCATTTCAACCCCTTGCAAAAAATCAAATTCCACATCACAAACTACATCAACCAAAATTTTTTCAACAGTTGGAATAACAACATTTTCAACGGTTTTCAACGGTGCTTCTGACACCAAAACACGAATGATAATTGCCTTGCTGCCAACGATATATTTTTCAAAAACGTCTTTGTTGGGCAACAGAAAAACATTTTTATAGCCATTATCTATTAAAAAATGAAAAACTGACTGCGCTGCATCTCGCTCAACATCAATATAAATGTAATTCAGTGTTGGAATATGGTGCATATACGAAAGAAAAAAATTGCTGTTCCATAAGCAAAATTTAGCCAAACGAAATTTTTGTTGCAGCAAAGAACTTATCGTTTTTATCTCGTCTGTAATAAAAATATTTTTGCTTGAAACGGCACTATAAACTCCACGCTCAACTCTGTGCAACTCCTTTTTTTCTATCAATCTTAATAATTGTTGAGATACAGATTTTTGAGAAAAATCAGAGAAATTTTGCATTAATTCCTTTCGTGAGAATTGCTTTTTACTTTCGGCAAACAGTAATATTTTGTTTATTAAAGACATTGTTTTTACATTTTTTCAAAGTGCAAAATTACTACAAATTTTGGCAACAAACAAATTATATTGCCAAAATTTGTAGTAATTTTATTAAATATTATATTATTTTTCGTCTTTTTTAATTGTGTTATAACTTTTTGATTTTCAGTTGTTTATCACTGCGCTGAGACATCTTCGTCTGTAATTACAAAAGTACTCTCAACTTCAATATAAATATTACTGAACATAGCAACACTAAAGTCTTTTGTGCCAGAACATTCCCAATTATCTTCATTAAAAAAATCTTTGGTAATGTTTTTTTGCCCATTATCCACAACAATATTGATAGTATACCAATCGGATAATTTTGTCGGCAAACAAGAAAGAGTTCCTCTTTTTGAACGAAAATCTCCATCTGATAAAATGTTTGTTTTAGTATTTGGAAGGCATAAAATAGAATCTTGTGTTTTATTTGATATATAAATGGTTACATTAAATTCAGTTTGGTTATCCACATAAAATTCATATTCTGTCCAAGAATCTCCGCAACTCATAAAACACAAGGCAATCATTATGCAATAAATTATTTTTTTCATATTATTCCTTTTTACTTTAATAAAAAATTTATTCAAAATCTTCAGGATTTACAAACAAATATGATTTATAAACCCCATCGGATATTTTAATTATAGTCCATTTGTTTACATCTATATAATCTATTTTGGAAATTTTGTTACCTTTAGTTATAATAATATTGGTCATATATTCTTTTGTAATTTTACTATGTGGCGATACTCCATAACCAGCCTTTCCTTGGAACCACATAAATTCACTATTTTCATCAACCGAAAAATTATGTTCACTATTATTCCACATAGTTATTGTTACTTTTATCTTTTCGTTACAATTATTAATAATATATCTTTCTTCGTAAAATCCTTTGTCACAGGATATGAATAAAACGGCAGATAATAAAATCATATATTTTTTCATATTATTCCTCCTTACCTTAAAAATTAATAATAATTTGTAATTTAGGTGCTTTATTATTTATTTTGAATTACAACCTTATATTCCCATAATAAAAGCCCTGCGCTGTTTGTGCTGCAAATTATCAAAATATTCCCAATTTGCCTGATTTTTTGAGTTGGTTTCCAGAATTGAGGTCGTTTCGGAATATTGCACGCCGTATTGTATGAAATATTTTGTCTGGTCGTAGAAAAAGAGCGAATTTACACCTTTATTCTGATAATCGGGGCGAACGGCTATTAAAAGCAGGTCAAAAAAATCAATTTTCTTGCTCTTTAAACCTTTGAGAATGCCGTACCAGCCGAACGGAAAAAGTTTGCCCTTGCATTTGCGCAACGCGGCGGAAATATTCGGCATTCCGCAGCCAACGCCTACAATCTCGTCATTTTCATTGACGACAATGGTTGCAAAATCGAAGTTCATCATAGGAAAATACATATCGCAGTAATATTTTTTCTGCTTGTCGGTCAGCGGCTGATAGTTGTACAAAGGCTTGTACGCCTCGTCAATCACGTCAAGGAAAGTGTAGCCGAAACGCTTAACTAA
>JAISKN010000081.1 GCA_031260925.1 Prevotellaceae bacterium
ACCACATACCACTTGGAATTGCGGCTCGCATTGAAAAAATCTGCATTTGAGTTGCCTTTCCTCGATGTCAAACGCGAAATCAGCAGCAAAATGCCGATATAAGCGATAATAATGAATAATGAATAATTAATAATGATTATTTTTTAATTTTTAATGATTAATGATTAATTATGCGAATAACGGGTTAAAAATTGTTTTTTTGCCACTAATACACTAATAAAAACACAAATTAATTATAAATTTTGCAAAATAATATAATTTTAGCCTAAATTTCACTAATTTTTTTGCTAAAAGCAAAAATTTAGTGTGACTTAGATAAAAATTAATAAAAAATTAGTGCATTAGTGGCTAAATATTATATTTCAACTCGTAATTGGCATTAATTATTAATTATTAATTATTAATTATTAATTTTTACCGCAATCTCCACATAAAAAATTTTCTCTTTCAAATTGTCCGAAATAAACGGATTTGAAAGTAGCCGCGAGCGGTCTTTTTCGGTTGTTATAATTAATGTGTCGCCTTTCATTGAAAAATATCGTTTTTCAATATTTTTAATGTCCTGCTCCAAAAAATCGTGGTGGTCAGGGAATTTCATTTTATCAACCGAAAGCGCAAATTGTTCAAGATAACGATACAAGCCGTCAGCATTAACCACGCCTGTAACGACCAAAAAATTGTACTTTTCATCAATATTCATCGGCTCTTTGGTGAAAATATTTTTGGGAACAGAATATTCAAAAGTGGAAAAATGCAGCGGAATTTGCTTATATTTTAAAATTTTTTCTACAAAATATTCTTTTTCGTTTTCAGAAATATTTTCAGGACATTTTGTAACAATAATCTCATTAGCCCTTTTTATTCCGCAGGCAAATTCGCGCAAACGTCCGTAAGGCAAAATTTTATCGTCAAAAATAGGGCGATTGTAATCTACAAGCAAAATTTGGTGCGAGGGCGTGATTTTTCGGTGTTGAAAAGCATCGTCAAGCAAGATAATTTCGGGCGGATTGGGCAAAGCGAGCAGTTTTTCCACGCCGCCAACGCGGTTTTTATCTACCGCAACCAAAATTTCGGGGAATTTTTGATGTATCTGAAACGGCTCATCGCCAATGGTCTGCGCGGTGGAATTTTCGTCAGCAAGCACAAAGCCCTTGCTTTTTCGTTTGTAGCCGCGCGACAGCACCGCAACGCGCTTTTCGGGCAAATATTTTCTGATAAGCCACTCAATATGAGGCGTTTTGCCTGTTCCGCCAACAGTGATATTGCCGACAGAAATTATCGGAATATCAAACTTTTTTGACTTCAAAATTTTTAAATCAAAAAGCAGGTTTCTTATGTAAATTATTAATGAATACAATGGTTAGTGGTTAATGGTTAGTAGTTAATGGTTAGTGGTCAGTGGTCAGTGTCATTCCCGCGCAGGCGGGAATCCCCTTGCTGCATTGTAATTTGGAGATTCCCGCCTTCGCGGGAATGACACCTGTTTTTAGTTTTTATCTTTTATCTTTTAGTTTTTAGTTCTTAACTTTTAGTTAATATTCAGAAAAACTGCCTATGCAGACAGATGAATGCAAAGGTATAGAAAAAGTTTGACAATCAGGATAAAAGGTGAAAAAATTAACATTTTTTGGCAACAAAGGGGGACAGAAATAGGGCGTAAAACGACAAAGTTTGCGCTCTAAATCGTACCCCTTTTGTATGCAGACAAATGGTTTTAAAAATGTCCGTAAATGGCTTGTAAGTGTCTGATTTTGACACAGTTGCATAGAACTCATTTTTTAATAAAAAATTTAATTTTGTAATTTAAAAAAAGGAGTTTTTATGAAACGAAGTACATTCAAAGTGTTGTTTTATCTGAAAAGGGATAAACAAAAGTCCAACGGTTTAGTTCCGCTGTTTTGCAGAATTACCGTTGATGGCAAAGAGTCGCGTTTTGGAATGAAATGCGGCATCAACCCAAAATTTTGGGATGTAAAATTGGGCAAAGCGACAGGTCGAACAACTGAAGCCGCCAACATTAATTCTGTTATTGACGGTGCAAAATCGGCGATTTTTGCTATTTACCGCGACTTGCAGGAACGCGAAAATTATGTTACCGCCGAGCGCGTGAAAAACGTGTTTTTGGGCATTGAAGTTAAGCAGCGAACTTTATTAACGCTGTTTGATGAGCATAACAAAGCGCGTAAGCAATCGGTTGAAACGGGCAAAAGTTCTTACTCAATGTATTGTCTTACAAGGAGATACGTTTATGAGTTTCTTATGAGCGAGAAAAAAATGAGCGATATTGCTATGCGCGAAGTCAGCACTGAAATTATCAATGATTTTAAGAATTATCTTTTGAAAAAAGGGTTGAAAGAGGTTAGCGCGATTAATTTTTTGAAACATTTGCGGCATATTATCAAAGTTGCGATTAAGCGCGAATGGCTTGGCAGAAACCCTTTTGACGGCGTTTCTCTGACTGTGCCAGAGAGCAATCGCGGCTTTCTTTTGCAGTTGGAACTTGACGCGCTGCTCAACTTTCATTTTGAGGAAAAAGAACTTGAAACTGTGCGCGATGTTTTTGTATTTTGCGCATTCACAGGATTGGCTCATTCAGACGTTAAAAAACTGTTGCAGAGCGATATTCAGCCCTCTTTTGACGGCAAATTGTGGATAAGAGGTTTTCGTAAAAAAACAGGAACGGCGTTTGATATTCCGCTACTGCAAATTCCAGAAATGATTTTGGAAAAATACAAAAATCAGACAAATAAATTTGCGCTGCCTGTCTGTTCTCTCCCGCTGTATAATAAGCGTTTAAAAGCAATCGGCGCACTTTGCGGCATTGCCAAACGACTGACATCGCACCTTGCTCGGCATACTTTTGCCACCACTGTTACGCTGACAAACGGCGTTTCGCTCGAAACGGTGTCTAAAATGCTCGGACACAAAAGTTTGAAAACAACGCAGATTTATGCAAAAATTATCAACGAAAAAATCAGTAACGATATGGAAATGCTGGCATCAAAACTGCAAAATTATCAAATTGCGAGTTAAATATTTTTTGAACGCAGATGACACGGATTTACGCAGATTTTTTTGAATTAAAATAAAAAATACGCAGATTATTACAATATTAATAATCTGCGTTTTTCGCGTTATCAGCGTTCTGTTTAACTATTTGACTTTCAGTTCATTAATTGGTTTTGCTTTAACCAAATCGCTGTTTTCGACAGTGAAAGTTTGATGTCTGCCGCCGTTTTTTTCATACAGTTCCACCACAAGTTTTTTGCTGTCAGGGATTGTAAATTTTTCGGTAACAAACACCGTTCTCACTGTCTGTTTTCCTTGAATTTGCAGAGCGTATCTGTACGCTCTAATTGGTTTTATCAACGTTTCCTGTATCGCCGTTCTTTTCGCCTGCCGTTTATCAACAACTTTCAGTCGAATAAAATCAATGTCAAACGGCACATTCGAGGCATTTTTCATTTGCGTATGAAAATAAAACATTCCGTTGCAGATGTAAATTCCTTTTAATGAATAAGTTACGCCAAAACTTTTTGAAAAAATGTGTTTAATTTCATCGCGGTTGCTCTGATAAATTGACTTCATAATCAGTTTTATCAATCGCGGCGACTCGTTTTGAACGTCATTGAGATAAATGTCGAGCGTGTTGTTCGGGCGGTTTTGTTCGCTGTTGTGAATAAAATCCTTCATTTCGATGTTCAACTTGTCTGGCTCATCGGCGTATTTCACATTGAAAGCGTAGAAACTGCCCTCGTCTGTGATTACCGAAAAGTTTGTTTCACCCTTAAAACTCTGTACTGCGGATTTTACGCGCAGCACATTTTCCGAGCCGTCTGCTTTGCCTGCAATAATGTCCATACTGCCCAAATCTACATAACGAATAGCAGACGGAAAAATGATATGCACTGTTTTTCTGAACGAAACCTCGATGCCGTAAGGCGGTATCATTTTGTCGTAGGTGATTTTCCGCGTGAAACCGCTGAATAAATCGCCTGTTGAGGACATTATGCTGTCCTGCGCTTTCGCGCTGAAAATCGTAAAAATTACGACTGAAATTCCCAAAATTCTCTTTAATTCTGTCATTTTTTTTAATTTTTAAATGTTAATTATTTAATTATTTTCGCTGTTTATCAAATAAATTTTAAACCCTGCTTTCAGATGAATTTTTACTTCCGAAAGTTTTTTAGAAATAAATTGCGATGTTCCCTGAATAACGCTTTTCCCCATATCTGCGGCGAGTTGTCCTGCTGCATCAGTGGAGATTGTAATACCCTGACTTACGTTTGAGCCGAGATTAGCGGCGATTTCTTTTGCTGCATTAACTTCCTTTGTATCAGGAATATATATGCCTTTTTGTCCGTCAAGTCCAAATGCAATAAGTTCCACAGGAATGATGTTTTGGTTAAATTCCAACGAATTTACTACAATAACAAGCCGTTCGTTTTCTATTTTTGCAACGCCTGTAATCACTGAATTTTCGTCAATCACCATATTTCCCGCCCTGACTTTTTCGAGCAACCTCAGGCGCACATTTTGTCCGCTCATAATTGTCTGATTGCCGTCAATGCAGGCGGTTACAGTGTTTTTACTTTGCTGATAATCAGATTTTTCAGCATCAAAAAAAGCGTTTTTGGCGTTATTAAACCCGTTTTTCTGCAACGAAGAAACGGTCTGGTCAGTTATTTGCGAAACAGCAAAAACAGCCGTTTTTTTACCGTTTTTTCGTTGATTTTCAATATTTTCCGAAGGATTATTTGCGCCTATCGGCAAATATTTAGCAGCAATTTGATATGACTTTTCCATTACTTCAAGTTGCTGATTAACAATGTTTTGTGTATTATTTTCAGAATTATTTTTTTCTTTGAGTTCTGAAATTTCCTTTTTCAAACGCTCATTTTCATTGTCATTGTTTGACGTTTCGTAGAAACTTCCAAGCGTTTTATGCACGTTTTGATATGCAGCAACAGAACTTTTTATTGATGATTTCGCCTTTTTCTTTTCGTCTGTTTTCGGCAAAATATCTATTGAAATCTGCTCATTATCAATGGTTTGATTGTCAATTAAATCAGAAAAGTCAGCCATCGTTTTCATTCGTTCCTCCTGCTTTTTTTGGAAAATTTCACGCTCGTATGCGCTTGCTTTGTCGTCAAGGATTTCATCGTTTTTCGGCAGCGGCACATCAGAGTTAAACCCTGAAAATCCTGCAAGTTTTTTAGTGTCAGACGGCTCAAAAATCAGCCACAGACAGCCCAGACAGATAATTCCCATAAGGAAGAAAACAGCGTATTTTTTCAAATTCTGTTTCCATTTTTCATTAATCTTCATTTCCATAATTCCTCCAGTTTTTGATATGTTCTGTTTGAAACCGTATCATTTTTGAGAGGCAGATTTTTGATGTGTTCCATCTCAAAAAGTTCCTTTTTTGCATCATTTTTGCCCATTCTGTAAATGGCGTTGATGGTTATAATCATAGATGCAATGCCCATTGAAACGCACATTAGCAGCACCACAATAACGCGCATTGCCGCAGGCATTGAGTAGTAGAGCCAATCTACGCCGCGCTCAACTTTGTTTTGTAAAAATTCTATTGAATTTTTAATCTTTTTAAAAAATTTCATCATATTTTTTATGTTTTAAAATGTTAATTTTTAACTGTTTTTATCGTTCTGCCGCTCTCAAATCTTTATTTTCAATTACTTCAAAATTTTCCATAATAAATCCGTGCGGATTATTGTCAGAACGCACCGAATTTCTTAATTTACAGCGAGTTATCAAACTCCTTTCGGTGATGCTGCTTTCTCTGATAATCAACTGGCGGGCGAATGTCTGCACCTGATACGGATAGTTTTCAAAATTGCATAACACGCTGTCAATCTGAATGTTTTGCACAATATTTCCTGATATAATTCTGTTGAAATACCCTTTTTCCGACAAATCTTTATAGTAAGCGAAAGCCGATTTATCAACCAGAAACAACGCTCTGCGAATATTGCTTTCAATGGCGTTTTTGTCTGGCGAAAGGGTAAAAAAGAGTTCGTGAAACCGCTTGACGTGTTCGCGGGCTTCCACAGGTCTGTTTTGCGACAAATCCTGCGAAAGAGCCAGCATCAACGACTTTCCGCCGTCTAAAACGTAGATTTTTTGCCTTTGAAGTTCAGCAAACTGATATGATTTCCAAATCGAAAATCCGACAATCAAAGCGCAAACGCAAATTAAAACAATTCCGAACAATCGTATTTGTTTAAAACTTGTTTCAATATTTTTTAATGACTTAAATTCCATTTTTTTTTATTTTTATTAAATTACTTTACCAACAATTTTGCCTGAAATTTCTCCCGATTTTACAGCGGTTTTCGTTAGATTTCTATTGTAGCCGCTCAATCCGCCCGCTGAAATAATCCAATTTGCGACAGTAGGAACGGTAAAATACCCGATAATTCCTATAATCATAAAAATTATATATACTGTATTTGAAGCGTCAATAGAATAACTTGCATTGTTTTGCAGTTCTGCAATATCGTTTCGCAACATTAAAACCTGAATTCTTGCCAGAATTGCGCTGAACAAATCGGACACAGGCAGCCATAAATAAACGCTGACATATCTGCTAATCCATTGAGTTAGAGTAGATTGAAAACCGTCATACACAGAAATTGCAAATGCAATCGGACCAAGAATAGCCAAAACAATAAGGAAAAATGTTCGTATCGTGTCGATTACCAATGCCGCCGCTTGAAAAAGTATCTCTAAAAGTTCTCGAAACCAATCTCTTATTGACTTTTTGAGGTTGTACATTCCGCGCTCAACGTACATTCCCGACATTGACACCAAATCGGAGGGCGATATTCCCAATTCGTCTAATTGCCTGTCGAACTCTTCGTTGCTGACAAGATAGGCAGTTTCGGGGTTTGCCGCCATCGCCTCATATTCCAAACGCTCTTTTTCCGCTCTATACCGCTGCATATCAAATGTTTGCGTTTCGAGCATCTGCGAACAGCCGCGCACCACAGGCGACAAAACGCCGTTCAGTGTCCCAAGCACAAAACTCGAAAAAAACATTATGCAAAGACCTATCGCCAACGGGCGCAGCAGCGGAAACACATCAATCGGCTCGGCTCTCGCCAACGACTGCCAAACCCGATAAGCCACATAAAACAACGCGCCCAAGCCCGCAATGCCTTTGGCTACGCCAGACATATTAGAGCAAAGCGGCATCATCTCAACGTACAAATTTCTTAAAATCTGATGTATATTTTCAAAATCAACCATTTTTTTAGTGATTAGTAATTAGTGATTAGTTATTAGTAATTAGTGATTAGTTATTAGTAATTAGTGATTAGAGTGTAGTTACCAATAGCGTTCTCCCGCATTGCCGTACAACGCCAATACTCTGGCTGTGTCCCCTGTTTTTTTTGCTCTCAAATAGGAAACAGAGATATTTTTGCGGGTGTAATAATTCACTAAATTTCTGTGTTTCCGCAGATTGTCATAAACATAATTGATAATGTTAATCCGCTCTGCATCTGTCATAGAAAGCCCGTTAGCATTGGCGACATCTTTCATTTCCAGCAACATATCCGCGCCCTGCTGCAACAAAACGGCGTAGCCCGAAGAGATTGCCGACAACTCCTGCACAGTGAAATTTTTGTCAGTGAGCATCTTTTCAAAATTCTCGATATAAATATCAGAGATTTCGCCGACAAGCAAAATTGTTTCTTTCACTTTTTTGGCGTTTTGTATTACGCTATTAACCTTTTTGAGTTTGTCGTAATACTCTTTTCCCTGCTCATAGACCTTTTTAACTTCTTTGAAGTTGTTAATCATATTTGCAGCAGTTGATGCCGCAGGAATAAGTTCCTGCACCGAATTTGCAATGCTGGTCGCAATGTTTGAAGGGTCGATAACCGCCCATTGCGCCTGCGTTTTGCCTGCAAAAATTGCAAGCATAATTCCAATTAAAACCTGTTTTTTCATTTTTAAATTCTCCTTTTTTTTAAATTATTACTATTTTTTTAATTCTTAATTCTTAATTCTTAATTTTTAATTGACTTTGCCATTTCCTTTATTGCGCCTTCTAAATTGCCGCCCAATTTTTCGGAAATCTTAAACAGTTCCAATTTTTCTGTTTCTTCTGTGGTATAGGCAAAATACTCTTCTGGCGACACTTCGGTAGCATACACCGCCGATTGCGAGCCGCCAAGTCCAATCCACACCTCTTTGTATTTTCGGTTGGGGTTATTAGCCAAATTGATTGATAAAATCTGCGATTTTTCTTTTTCCGTCAATCCCAGCATCGCCTGAATGCTGTCAAATTTATTCATATATTTGCGCTGGTCGAGCAGAATTTTGCAGTCGGAATTATTTATAATGCTCTCTTTTACAATCGGCGACTGAATAATATCATCAACTTCCTGCGTTACCACAACCGCCTCGCCGAAAAATTTGCGCACTGTTTTGAACAGATATTTGATGTATTCCGCCATTCCCTCTTTGGCAATGGCTTTCCACGCTTCCTCAATGAGAATCATTTTCCGAATGCCTTTTAACCGCCGCATTTTATTGATAAATGTTTCCATTATTATGATAGTTACAATCGGAAACAGAATTTTGTGGTCTTTGATATTGTCAAGTTCAAAAACGACAAATCTTTTGTTGAGCAAATCAATCTGTTTATTTGAATTAAGCAAATAACAGTATTCTCCGCCTTTGTAATACGGCTCTAAAACGTTCAAAAAATTTGCAATGTCAAAATCCTTTTCCCGCACCTGTTTTTCTTTCAAAATTTTTGAGTAGTCATTTTTTACAAACTCATAAAATCCATTAAAAGAGGTTTCTACTATTTGTTTTTCCTCTTTTTTGTTGATTTTCTCAATGAAAAGCCCCACCGCGTTCGACAACGCCACCTCTTCCGCTCTTGTCGGCGGCTCGTTGTCGCGTTTCCAAAGCGTGAGAATCAGCGTTTTAACGCTTTCGCGTTTCTCAATGTCAAAAACGCCGTCATCGGTGTAGAAAGGGTTGAACGCAATCGGATTTTCTTCTGTATAGGTAAAATAAACGCCGTCTTTGCCGCCTGTTTTTTGGTTAATAAGATTGCAAAGTCCGAGATAGGAATTGCCTGTATCGACAAGCAAAATATGGCTGCCCTGTTCGTAATATTGCCTTACTAAATGATTGGTAAAGAATGATTTGCCGCTGCCGCTTGGACCAAGAATAAACTTGTTTCTGTTGGTAATAATTCCTTTCTTCATCGGCAAATCGGAAATGTCCAGATGCAGCGGTTTCCCCGAAATCCTATCAACCATTTTAATGCCGAACGGCGAAAGCGAACTTCTGTAATTTGTTTCTTCCGTAAAAAAACAAACCGCCTGTTCAATGAAAGTGTAAAAACTTTCTTCGCTTGGAAAGTCCGCTGCGTTGCCTGCAATTCCTGCCCAAAACAGAGTTGGAACATCAAAAGTATTGTGTCGCGGCTTGCACTCCATAAGAGCGATTTGCGAGCCGACATCATTTTTAATTTTTTGCAACTCCTCGCGGTTGTCTGCCCACGCCATCACATTGCAGTGGCAACGCACGGAAGTCAAACCTAAAGAGTGCGCCTCATTCAAATACTGCTCAATCCATTCTCTGTTAATTTGATTTTGACGCGAATAACGGGAAAGCGAGTGCATATTCCGCGCCTGTTTCTCAAAACGTTTCAAATTCTCGGAACTTTCGTCAATAAAAATGTACTGATTATAAATATGGTTGCACGAAAGCAATACGCCCACAGGCGCGGCAAACGACAAACGGCAATCGCTGCGGTCGGTAGAAAGTTTTTCATAACGCTTGTCGGTAGAAACCTTTGAAGGCAAATTGTCAGTATCAGACAGAGTATGCAGGCACAAAATATTATCGCCTGCCTTCATTTCGCCTGCCGATAAAGAAATATCCTGCAAACAGGTTGTATCACTCAAAGACAACGAAAAATATTTTTCAATAATTCCTGCTGTCGCGTTTTTGCCGTCTGTGCTTTCAGAGCCGACAATCTCATTGTCAGAGAGCCGTGAAATTCTTACAAAACCGCTATCGTTAATTATTCTCTCAAACTGCCCCGCCGCCTCCAAAAATCGCTGAACATTCTCTTTGTCCTGCATCTCTTTGGGTACAAGAAACCCGCGGCAAAGCGTGTTAAAATTGCTTTGCTGGCGCATACGCTCTTTTGTCGTTTTTGTCAAAAACAAAAAACATTCGTGATTTAAAAATGGACGTTCATTAAAATGCAATTCAAAACTGCGCGAAAGAAAACTTAACTCATCTCTTTGAATATCAGCGTTATAATTCTCTTTTAAAAACCAATCCTGCTTATGCAAAACAGAAAAATCGGGCAAAACCTTAATTGCTTTAACCCACGAAGAGTGAATTGCCTCGTACTCCGCGCCTGTAACGGTAAAAAGTTCGGGCAGTTCCACCCGAAAACCAACAGTAATATCCGCATCTTTCGACACAATACAACCGTTTTCTACCGCCAAAAGCGGAAATTTGCCCTCAAGCGTTGCCGATTTCATTATATTTCTCATATTCCACTGCTTTTTTTGTTTTTAAAATTTTCAAAAAACTTTTTCTGCTAATAACAAACTTTGGAAAATTCTTTCTTGCCTGCCATTTCATTAAACCGAATTCGCCAAATTTTTTATTCAAATAGAAAGTGCCATAAACCAAAACTAACGCCGAAACCACTCCAAAGCCAATGCAAAACCACTGATTTATTCCTGCCATATACATTATTACGAACAGTATAAACAGCCCCAAAAGCCCGCCTGCAAACATAAACAGGTACTGCGATTTCAAACCCTGAAACTCCGCAGACCGCCCAATGCCTTTATTAATTGAAAATGTTGCCATCTGAAAATTTAGAATTTAGGACAAAGACAGGTAGCCCTTATCTTGTGTCTTGTGTCTTATTTCTTGTGTCTATAAAAAGAACGACCTCAAAATTGTTGCGGAAACAATCAAAAAGATGCACGCGCCAAACCAACTCGCCGCTGTTTTGCTCGTGTCGGGGTCGCCGCTCGAAAACTTGGAATAGACCTTTACGCCGCCAATCAGCCCGACAACCGCGCCAATAGCGTAAATCAGCCGAGTGGCTGGGTCAAAATAGGAGGTAACCATTTGCGTTGCCTCCGTAATGCCAGCCGCGCCGTTGCCCTGCGAAAACGCTGCAAGCGGAAGCAGGGCAACACATAAAATTGAAAAAACTCTTTTCATTTTATAACTTTTTTATTAATTAATTTTTACTTCTAAAAAGGGTGTTTGCATCGTCATTTTTTACTTTCTTTTGAATTTCCTCAAACGTTAAACCTTGTGAATAAACCGCCTCGCCGTCAAACATTTGCCTCAATTCCTCTTCTTCAATATCTAAATTTACACCTTCTTCTTCTATCTCTAAATCGCTGTAATCCAACTCGTTAGACGTTTCATCAAACACCCTGTCAGAACTTTCACTTTGTATTACCGCCGCAAAAGTACCGCCATTTTCACCAACATTTTCATTTTCCAGATTTTTGGCGTTATTTGTCTGCGGCTGGCATTCTTGACAAAGGACATAACCGCTTTTGCCAAGAATTTCAGGGCAAGGTTTGTTTGCCGAAAATTCAATTTTTTCAGGTTTTTGTCCTGAAAAAAGCATTTTGAAAAGCAAAAAAATTGAACCGAAAATCATAAAAAGGACAAGAATTTTCATAACTGTTTTTGTAAAAATATTTTTAATTTTTCTGCAAAATAATCAATAAAAATTCATTCAAAAATTGCTTTGAAAAAACAGGGCGGAGGTTGTCCGAAGTTGAGCATCGGTTGGCATTTTTTAATTGAAAAATCAAAAATTACCTTTGCAAATGCAATTTAAACAGCATTAAAAAAGCGTTTAAAACAATTTCTACGAAAGAAATTCTGTTTTCTCAAAAAAACAGCAAGTTGTATTTTGAGTGCCTTAAAATATTTTGCGGCATTCAAAATAAAACTTGAAAAATGCTGCCGAAGTTGCATTTTTAATAAAACTTTTTAATAGATTTTCTATGAAAAATAATCAACAAATCGGTAGAAAACCGAAAAAAGACAAATGCCGCTACCGCTACACTTTCAATTTGAATGACGAGCAAAACGCAAAATTTTTGACAATCTGCGAACAAAATCAGGTCGCCGACAAAGCAAATTTTATCAAACAATTAATCTTTGAAAATCAAATTAAAGTTGTAAAAATCGACAAAACAGCATTTGATTTTTATGTAAAACTGACTGAATTTTTTGCGCAGTTTCGGGCGGTTGGAATAAATTACAACCAGATTACCAAAGCAGTGAAAACCGCTTTCTCTGAAAAAAAGGCGTTGGCATTTCTATATAAAACAGAAAAAGCAACGCTCGAAATGGTGAAAATTCAACAGGAAATTATTGATTTAACCGCCGATTTTGAACAAAAATATTTAACTCTTAATTGAATATTATGATAGCAAAAATCAGTTCTGGAAATTCGCTTTACGGTGCGCTCGCCTACAATCAAAACAAAGTAGAAAACCGCTCTGCAAGCGTGATTTTTACTAACAAAATCATTGAAAATCAAGACGGAACTTTTACGATGAACTCATTTTTAAAATCGTTTGAGCCGTATCTTTTGGCAAACAAACGCACCGAAAAGCCCGTGCTGCACGTTTCGCTAAACCCAAACCCGAACGACAAAATTTCTGACGAAAAACTTGTAGAAATTGCTCAACTTTATATGCAGAAAATGGGTTATGGAAATCAGCCGTTTGCGGTTTTCAAGCACGAAGATATTGAGCGCAGGCACATTCACATTGTTTCGGCGCGTGTTGATGAAAACGGCAAAAAAATTGACAGCAATTTTGAACGCAAAAAGTCATTGGAAATTTGCAGAGAAATCGAGCGGAAATTTAACTTAATCCCAACTGAAAATCAGCAACTTGCCTCAAATGCAATCAATCAGTTAAAGCCGCTGAACTGCAAAAACGGCGATATGAAACATCAAATTTCAAACATCATACGCCCTATTTCACGCGAATGGACTTTTTTGAGTTTAAAAGAATACAAAACTTTGCTTTCGTTGTATAATGTTGGTTTTGAGGAAGTTAGCGGCACGGTAAAAAATCAAAATTACAGAGGAATGTTGTATTTTGCCTTAAATGAAAAAGGCGAAAAAATCGGCAATCCTTTTAAATCATCGCTTTTTGGAAAAAATACAGGACTTGATTTTTTAGAAAAAAAGATTGAAAAAGCAGCCGAAACAGTCAAAAATAAAAAAATGAAAGAACGCTGTAAAAGCGTGATTGCTACCGCTTTACAAAACTGTAAAAGCCGCGCCGATTTTGAAAATGAGTTGAAAAAGCAGAAAATTTACGCCGTTTTCCGCACAAATGAAGACGGCAGAATTTACGGCGCAACTTTTGTAGATTTCGAGCAGCATTGCGTTTTCAACGGCTCGCGGCTCGGAAAAGAGTTTTCCGCAAACGCTTTCAACGACTTTTTCAACAAAACCGAAACCGAAAACAAACAGGACAATTTAGAACAAAAGTCCCAACTGTCCCATTTGTCCCAACTGTCCCCATTGTCCCTTCTGTCCCTTTTCTCTTTTAACGAAACTCCCGAAGACATTGAAGAACAGCGATTTACAAAGAAACTAAAAAAGAAAAAACAAAGAAAAATCTAAAAATTATGCAACAGGAAGACGATTTGCGCGGGCTTGCCAAAACAATGGAATTTATGCGGGCTGTCAGTATTTTATTTTGTGCGATACACCTGTATTGGTTTGGGTATCAGGCAATTATAGAATGGAATATCAACATTTCGGTGGTTGATAAAATCTTGTGGAATTTTCAGCAGAAAACAGGACTTTTCTCCTCGCCGCTTTGGACAAAACTGTTTGCCGCGCTCTTTTTAGCATTGTCCTGTCTTGGTACAAAAGGCGTTAAAAATGAGCAGATTAAACCCTTAAAAATAGGATTTTGCCTGTTTTTTGGCTCTATTTTGTTTTTCTTCAACACAAAAATTTTTTCAGCATCTTTTGCGCTTTATTCTATCACCCTCGCCGCAGGTTACACACTGCTTTTAATGTCGGGTCTTTGGCTCAGCCGTATGCTCAAAAACAACCTTTTAGACGATGTCTTTAACGTTGAAAATGAGAGTTTTATGCAAGAAACGCGCCTGCTTGAAAACGAGTTTTCCATAAATCTGCCGACAAAATTTTTCTACAAAAAACGTTGGCGCAAAGGTTGGATTAACGTTGTAAATCCGTTCAGGGCAAGCATTGTTTTGGGAACTCCCGGCAGCGGAAAATCATACGCAGTTGTAAATAACTACATAAGACAGCAGATTTCAAAGGGATTTTCAATGTATATTTACGATTTTAAGTTTGACGATTTATCGGTTATTGCATATAATACGCTTTTGCAAAACGTTGATAAATACGCAGTTACACCGAAATTTTACGTCATAAATTTTGATAATCCGCAAAAATCACATCGCTGCAACCCAATCGCGCCCGAATTTTTGAAAGATATTTCCGATGCCTACGAAAGCGCATACACGATAATGCTAAATCTAAACAAAACTTGGATTCAAAAACAGGGCGATTTCTTTGTGGAAAGCCCAATAATACTCCTTGCCGCAATTATCTGGTACTTAAAGATTTATGAAAATGGAAAATTTTGCACTTTTCCCCACGCGATAGAATTTCTTAATCAAAAATATGCAGAAATTTTCCCGATTTTAACCTCGTACCCGCAACTCGAAAACTACCTCTCGCCATTTATGGATGCGTGGGAAGGCGGCGCGCAAGACCAACTGCAAGGGCAAATAGCAAGCGCAAAAATTCCGCTATCAAGAATGATTTCCCCGCAACTTTATTGGGTGATGACAGGCAACGATTTTACGCTCGACATCAACAACCCCAATGAGCCGAAAATTCTCTGCGTGGGAAACAATCCAGACCGCCAAAATATCTATTCCGCTGCGCTGGGCTTGTATAATTCACGAATTGTGAAACTAATAAACAAAAAAGGACAACTGAAAAGCAGCGTGATAATTGACGAACTGCCGACAATATATTTTCGCGGGCTGGATAATTTAATTGCCACAGCGCGAAGCAATAAAGTTGCCGTTTGTCTTGGTTTTCAAGATTTTAGCCAACTAAAACGCGACTACGGCGACAAAGAGGCAGCAGTGGTAATGAACACTGTCGGCAACATTTTTTCAGGGCAGGTTGTGGGAGAATCGGCTAAAAACCTGTCGGAACGCTTTGGGAAAATTCTGCAAAAACGGCAGTCGCTAACCATAAACCGAAACGACAAATCAACATCAATTTCTACGCAACTCGACAGCATTATTCCCGTTTCAAAAATTGCAAATCTGTCGCAGGGAATGTTTGTAGGCGCGGTTTCAGACAACTTTGACGAGAAAATTGAACAAAAAATTTTCCACGCCGAAATTGTTGTAGATAACCAAAAAGTAGAACAGGAAACGAAAAACTATGTCCCAATTCCCAAAATTCTGAACTTCACAGACGAAAACGGAAACGACAAAATGACGGAAACTATTGAAAAACAGTATTTTAAGATAAAAAATGATGTAAAAAAAATTGTAGCAAAAGAGTTGGAACGAATTAAAAACGACCAAAATTTAAAGCATCTGATAAAGGGATAGTGATTTTTTATAACTTTTTAGAGTAAAAACCTCGTTTATTAACCTATTTTTTGCCTTTTTTTAAAAAAATTTGACAAAAAAATGAATAAATAATATAAAAAAATACTATTTTTTGTGTCCTAAAATAAAAATTTTATACTTATAAGTCATTGATTTGTCGCATTTTGTCTATAAAAATTAAAAAATATGTATATTTTTTTGCAATTACAAATTTTCTATTTACATTTGTTGCGTATTTTTTTATTAACATTCTAACTTTAATATTTATAGATAATTATGTATAATGTTTCTTAATATATTAATGTAAAAAAGATTTTGTAATTTTTTACAAAACTTGTTCTTTGCTATTATAAAATTTGGAGATTAATAATAGCGTGCGAAGAAAAAGAGGATTGTTCACTTGCGTGAACTTGACTCAATTTCTTGCACGCAAGGTTACTCCAAATACCATTAATAGCGGGAAACAGTTAAGTTTCACGCTGTTTGCTTATTGAATTTATTTATAAAAAATCATTAACCAATAAATTATATATTATGAAAAAACTTTGCGCTTTTTTACTACTTTCAGCCATTTGTTTGGCTGGAAATTGTCAGACTTTACCGATGCCTGCTCTTTGGTTTAAGGCGGCAGAAAACTCATTTGTCGGCAAAGACACTGTAAATCAGACAGTTCTGATTGTTTGGAACAGCAGCAGTTCGCTTTTGAGTGCGGACTTTATCAACGGTTACCCTGCGTTGAAAATCAACAATGACAGTGTTGGCGGACATTTCACGCTTTCAACTGATGTTTTGAAAAACAGGCAAAACGCGCTGTTTCTCATTGTATA
>JAISKN010000085.1 GCA_031260925.1 Prevotellaceae bacterium
GCACTCCCTCGCGTTTTCCATTTTCACTCAAAAACTGTTCTCCCTCTGTTTTGTTTTTGCCAAAAAGTTTTTCAGTAATAGTTGTCTGATAATACATTGCGGCTTTTTCAAATGTGAAGATTGTTGTGTCGCCAAGCAATGCAGCAGCAACGCCCGCTTTAAAAATTTCTGCATTCAAAGGAAGTTCAGGTTTGCCTTCCAAACCTGCTGAAATAGGTTTGTAGTTTGATGCAGCAACAAGAAATCCTAAATTTGAATATTTGCCAGATTTAGATTTGATAGAGTAGCCTTTTTTGTAGTTTTTAACAAAATCAGCCTTTTTTGCAGAATCAACTCTTGCAATGGCTCTGCCGCCTTGCATAATTGCGAATGCAACATTCAGAGAATCAAGTTGTTCCGCTGTTAGTTCGTGCTTAATTGTGTCGCGCTGCTGACGGTAAATTTTGAAATAAAACTGTTGTGCAGATTGTGCTGTCAAGCCGTTAATAGAATCTTTGCCTGCCAAAACTTCAAAAACTGTTTTTTCAATAAGTTTTTTGTTGGCAACAAATGTGCTGTCGTCAAAAATAAAACCCTCTTTTAAGGTTTCTCTTAATTGAATGCCTGAAAAAATGGCACTTACTTTTTCTATTTCCGTTTCAGGAACAGAGTCAAAGCCTTTGTTAAAACCTGTTAAATAGGCTTTGTAGTTGGCTTTTGTGGTATCTTCTGCAAGTGATGGTTTCAGATATTGATTGCCAACTATTACGCCGAAAGCGTAGTTTAACGAATCCAAATCACTGCTGAGAACAGCGGTGGTTTTAAAATTGTTGCAAGCGGAAAATGTTACTAATATTGCCGTTGCAAATAAAAAAAATGTTTTTTTCATTGTTGTAATTTTTTTTTATAATTTTTTATTAATTTTTATAGATTATGAAACTTTGGATTTGAGACTAAAACCGCTAAATTGAATAAATTGTCTTATATCTCATATCTAAAAATCTTATGTCTAATTTAAAGTATGTCAAGCAATTCAACTTCAAACACAAGTGCGGAATGCGGTTTGATTAAATCGCCTGCGCCGTGCGCGCCGTAAGCGAGGTCTGACGGAATATAAAGTTTGTATTTTGCGCCGACATTCATCAGTTGCAAGCCCTCAACCCAACCTTGAATTACTTGATTTACGCCGAAAGTTGCAGGCGAATTTCTTTCTACTGACGAGTCAAAAACAGTGCCGTCAATCAAAGTACCGTGATAATGCACGCGGACTTTGTCGGTTGCAGACGGTTTTTTGCCGCTGCCTTCGTTGATAATTTCGTACTGCAAACCGCTTGAAGTAGTTTTAACTTCGGGGCGTTTTGTGTTTTCTGCGAGAAAATCTTCGCCCTCTTTTTTTGCAGATGTTGCTTTTGCGGCAGCATTTTTCTCCATATTTTCAAAATATTCCATAAGAATTTTTTGACATTCTTCAATGTCAACTTCGGGCAATTTGCCTTCTAAAACGGCTTCAATTCCTTTTGCAAATGATTGATAATCACTTACTTCTATTCCGCTTTGGGCTAAATGCTGCCCAAAACTCAATCCTAATGCGTAACTTAATTTGTCCATTTATTTAGAGTTTAGTTTTTCTGTTGAAAATCGGGCGCAAAGGTACGAATTAATTATTAATTATTAATTATAAAATATGAATTATTTTTGTAAAAAAAATTGTAACTTTGTCCGCAAAATTTTTAAACTCTAAACTCTAATATCTAACTCTAATATGAAATTTATTATTGAAGGCGGCTGCCGTTTGAATGGCGAAATTACACCGCAAGGGGCAAAAAATGAGGCGTTGCAGGTGATTTGTGCAACTGTTCTCACCGAAGAAAAGGTTGTGATTGAGAATGTTCCAGATATTCTTGATATTCAAAATCTGATACAATTATTGGTTGATATTGGCGTTGAAGTTGAGCGTTTGGACAAAAATAAATACAGTTTCGAGGCAAAAAAACTGAATGAAGATTTTTTAGACAGCGAAACTTTTTTAGAAAAATGTTCAAAACTGCGCGGCTCTGTGATGTTGATTGCGCCGTTGCTTGCGCGCAGAAAAAAAGTCTGTTTTGCAAAGCCCGGCGGCGACAAAATCGGGCGCAGACGTTTAGATACGCACTTTATCGGCTTGCAAAAACTCGGCGCACACATTATATATAATGACAAAACTCGCGCATTTGAAATGAATGCTGATATTCTCAAAGGCGATTATATGCTGCTCGACGAGGCATCTGTTACAGGAACGGCGAATATTTTAATGGCTGCCGTACTTTCACAGGGCAAAACTACCATTTACAACGCTGCCTGCGAGCCATATTTGCAGCAACTTTGCGTTTTGCTAAACAATATGGGCGCGAAAATTTCAGGCATTGCCTCAAATCTGCTCACAGTCGAAGGAGTAGAGAAGTTGCACGCGGCAAATCACAAAATTTTGCCTGATATGATTGAAGTCGGCTCATTTATCGGAATGGCAGCGATGACACAAAGCGAATTGACGATAAAAAATGTGTCGTTTGAAAATCTTGGCATAATTCCTGACAGTTTTAGCCGTTTGGGCATCAAACTTGAAAAACGCGGAGACGATATTTTTATTCCTGCGCAAAAAAGTTACGAAGTGCAATCGTTTATTGACGGCTCGATTATGACTATTGCAGACGCGCCCTGGCCTGGACTTACGCCCGATTTGTTAAGCGTTCTGCTTGTGGTGGCAACGCAGGCGAAAGGCAGTGTGCTGATACATCAAAAAATGTTTGAAAGCCGCCTCTTTTTTGTTGATAAACTTATTGATATGGGCGCGCAAATTATTCTTTGCGACCCGCACCGCGCCGTTGTAATCGGGCATAATCGGCAATTTAAACTCAAAGCCAACAATATGACTTCGCCCGACATTCGCGCAGGAATTGCACTTTTGATTGCTGCATTAAGCGCGGAAGGCGTGAGCCAAATGGAAAACATTGACCAAATAGACAGAGGCTACGAAAATATTGAGGAAAGATTGACAGCGATTGGCGCAAAAATAAAGCGGGAGAACTAAATTAATCCATTCGTGTCATTCCCGCGAAGGCGGGAATCCCCCTTGTTTCAATGTACAAATGGGATTCCCGCCTTCGCGGGAATGACACCTCAAAAACAACTCTTAGTTCAACAATGAGGCAATTTTTTCGTCAAGTGCCTGTTTGCTGTTGGCTACTTTGTCTTTTAGGAGTTCGCCGTTTTTGAAAAAAAGCACGGTAGGCACGTTTCTAATGCCAAATTCTTCAGTCATTTCGGGGTTTTCATCTACGTCAATTTTGCCGATAAACGCCTTTCCTGAATAATTTTCCGCCAATTCGTCCATTATTGGAGACAGTTTTTTGCAAGGTCCGCACCAAGCCGCACCGAAATCGAATACACAAACCGCATTTTCTTTCAAAATATCGCGATATGTGCTGTCTGTTACGTTGTTCATTTAGTTATAAATTTTTAATTGTTAATATAATTTTTTATTTAATTGATATTCAGATTGTTATTATTGACAAAAAAAGAAATTTTTTTGTCTGCAAAATTATATTTTCATTTTTATTTTTGTATAATAAAAATAACAAAAATATTAACAATTTTAAAAAAAATAATCGAATAAAAAAACTTGCCAATAACAAATTTATCGGCAAGTTTTTTGTAATTTTGCACCCAATATTTATTATTAAACAAAAAAATCTTAAATTATTATCAATGAAAGCATTAGTAAAAAAATATTCTGAAAAAGGTATCTGGCTCGAAGATGTGCCGATGCCAAAAGTAAGCACAAATGATGTGCTGATTAAAATTAAAAAAACTGCTATTTGCGGCACTGACCTGCATATTTACGAATGGAACGATTGGGCGCAGAAAACTATCAAAACACCAATGACAATCGGACACGAATACGCGGGCGAAATAGTGGAAACAGGCGGCGGCGTGCGAAACATCAAAGTCGGCGACAGAGTTACAGGCGAAGGACATATCGCTTGCGGACATTGCCGAAATTGCAGGCGCGGAAAACTGCACGTCTGCGAAAATATCGTTGGTGTGGGTGTGAATAGAGACGGCGCATTTGCCGAATATCTCTGCATTCCAGAAAGCAACGTGGTGAAACTTGACGACCGTATTTCTGACGAACTCGCCTCGATTATGGACCCGTTCGGAAACGCCACGCACACCGCGCTTTCGTTCCCGCTTTTGGGCGAAGACGTGCTGATAACAGGTGCGGGCTTAATCGGCTCAATGGCGACCGCTATTTGCCGTTTTGCAGGCGCGCGCTACATCGTGGTAACCGATTTGAACGATTACAGGCTCGAAATTGCTAAAAAAATGGGCGCGGACATCGTGGTAAATGTCGGCAAAGGCGAAGCAGTTGAAAATGCCGTTAAACAGTTGAAAATGAGAGGTTTCGACATCGGTTTGGAAATGTCAGGCTCAGCGGCGGCATTTAAAAATATGATTGACAATATGTACAACGGCTCAAAAATTTCGCTGCTCGGCATTTTGCCTGACGGCACAGGCGTTGATTGGAGTAAAATTATATTTAAAGCCCTGACGCTCAAAGGAATATACGGGCGCGAAATGTGGGAAACTTGGTATCAAATGGAGCAAATGCTGATTTCTGGCATCGACCTCTCGCCGATTATCACGCACCGTTTTTCGATTGACGACTTCCAAAAAGGCTTTGACGTAATGGAAAGCGGACTTTGCGGAAAAGTGATTTTAGATTGGGATTAAATATTTATCCACAGATTACACAGATTTTCACAAATTATGCGAATCAGGAGTTAAATTTTATATTTTGTATAATGTTGATTAACAGGCAATTAGTAAAACCTTATTTTTACCTAATTTTTCTTACAAAACAACCTCAGTAGCCAATAGTTTTTACCTTTTTTAACCTCATTACCTAATTTTCAATTTTTCCAATCTTATCAATCTTTTAATGAGGTAAT
>JAISKN010000112.1 GCA_031260925.1 Prevotellaceae bacterium
AAGCGGTCAATCGCCAACTGCTCGCTCAAATCGACCACTTCGCAACCGCCGTAATAGCGTTTTGCGGGGTAACCCTCTGCGTATTTGTTGGTCAAAACGCTGCCCATTGCCCGCATAACCTGCTCACTGACAAAGTTTTTGGAGGCAATAAGTTCGATGCCGTGTAACTGACGGCTGCGTTCTTTTTCAATAATTTCAAAAATTTGAGTATCGTTTTTCATATATTTTATAAATGATTTTTAATATATTGTTGTTTCGTTTTTTATTTTTAAATGATTTGTTCCACGAATAATAATTTTATGTTTATCGCGAAAAGATTTTGCTTCGCCTTTTATTAACTGATTGTAAAAATCTGTTTTGTTTCTTCTTGGGAAAGAAATATTTGCAAAAACTTTTTTATTTTGGCTAATGATATTTCTATTCCGAAAAATTTGTACAACTTGAATAACTTGCTCTTTTGTTTTTGTAAAATATTCTGAAATGTTTTTTGCTTTGCAATCTTTTATTTCAATAAATAACAGCCAAGTTGCTGAATTAGAAGATGTCAGATAAAACACACCTTCACAATTATCTGGTTCTTTTCCTCTTTCGTTTATAAAGCATTGCGGCTTGAAAAAAGTAGCCGAAATGTCTAAATTGGGGTTTTCAATCAATAAAGTATCAATGCCCTTTGGTTTTTGAGCGTAAATCTCCATATTTTGCAAACCTTTGGTTCTTTCCGTTAAGTCAATAACGTGAATATTTGGAAAATTTATACTTGTTTTATGTTCTAATTTATCTTTCCCAAAAACATTTGCAATTTTATTCCTCATCTTTGTAATAATTTAGCATTAGATAATATTCGTCCATTAATTCAGTCATTTTTTTATCAAAATAATTTTCAGAAATAATACCGTCTTTATCTTGAATTGAGCGGAGTTTTCCGTCTTCTATTTCCCAAATAGACACATATTTTGGTGTTAGCCACGATTTTTCAGACAAAAACTTATTACTCAAAAACTCCTCTTTCTCTTTTTCTTCAAGTTGTGAATTTACCAGCCCACCCATCATACAATTATTCAACGCATATAAAATATAAGGGCTGTGCGTAGTAATCAACAAAGAATGCTTTCTTTCAGAATTTAATTTTTCCAAAATATAATAAATCAAATCTCGTTGAGTTGAGGGAAAAAGATTTTGTTCGGGTTCTTCGATAATAAATTGGGTTTTACAATAGTTTTCTCTTCGTCTTATAAAATCACTCTCATTTTCATCAAGAGCAAATGTTCCCCATTTACCATCAGTTAATTTTACAAGAATATGATTTAATGTTTCTCTTTCTTTAACAGACAATGAAAATTTTTGTGTATAAAAAATTTGAGTCAAATATTCAATAATTGCAATTAAAGGAGTAATCGATTGCAGCCCACTTGAGCCTGTGTTTAACGGAATTTTTTTGTTCCCTTTTTTTAATAACAATGTATCAATTTCAGATTGATAAAAATAATCAATATCAAAATTTAAAATTGATAGTGGTTTTTCTTCTGTGAAATTGTTTTTTGCAGAAAACCAATCATAAATTAATTCCATTATGTTGTCGCGTGTTTCGTTGTAACGACCCAAATTTGGAATTACAGAAACAAAATTTCTTTCGGCAGGCAAATAAATATTTTTTGTTTTTTCATATTTTATTTTTTCTTTGACTATAATCTTTTGTTCCAATTTTTCTCCACTATAACTAATTTCAATAAATTCGCTTACATATTCAAAGTAAGAATCTGGAATAAAATAATTTTTGTGTAATCGGTGAAACTCTATAAGTTGTTCCCAAACATCATAATTATATTCACCATCAAGCAAACTCCGTTTTTCTACCCATTGACAATAACTGATTAACTTGGCGATAGTGCTTTTTCCGCTACTCTGCTCGCCCATAATCACATTCACTTTATTGAGTTCCATTTCAACATTGGTAATTGCACCGATATTTTGAATTTTAATTTTTGCCATAAGAATTTTTTTTATAAGAATTTTCGTGCAAAGGTACTAATTTTCTCTCATTTTTTTTCTTATTACAAAAAAAATTACTACCTTTGAAAAATTTTTAATTACTCTTAATTTATTTATATTTATGGCTAAAATTAAACCGTTTAAGGGCGTTCGCCCTGTAAAAAATCTTGTAGAAAATATCGCTTCGCGCCCTTATGACGTGCTGAACTCAAACGAGGCGCGGGCAGAGGCAAACGGCAACGAAATGTCGCTCTACCGCATTATCAAGCCCGAAATTGACTTCCCTGCGGGAACTGACGAACACGATGAAAAAGTGTATCAAAAAGCAGCGGAAAATTTCGCGCTTTTCCAAAAAAACGGCTGGCTTGTGCAGGACAACGCCGAGCATTACTACGTTTATGCGCAGACAATGAACGGCAAAACGCAGTACGGACTGTGCGTTGCGGCATCGGTTGAGGATTATATGTCGGGCAAAATCAAAAAGCACGAACTCACGCGGCGCGACAAGGAAGAAGACCGAATGAAACACGTCAGAGTGAATAATGCGAACATCGAGCCGGTGTTTTTTGCTTACCCGAAAAACAATAAATTGAAAGCGATAGTTGAGAAAACCACAGCGCAAACGCCGGAATACGATTTTGTTGCGCCAGACGGTTTTGGGCATACGTTTTGGGTGATAAACGACACAAACGATATTGACAAAATCACCGAAATTTTTGCGGAAATACCCGCGCTCTACATTGCTGACGGACATCACCGTAGTGCTGCCGCCGCGTTGGTGGGCGACGAAAAACGCCGCCAAAACCCAAATCACAAAGGCGATGAGGAGTACAACTATTTCCTCGCAGTTTGTTTCCCCGACAACGAACTCACAATTATCGACTACAACCGCGTTGTAAAGGACTTAAACGGACTTTCGGACACAGAATTTTTGGAAAAATTGAACAACAATTTTGTTGTAGAAAAAATCGGCGCGGAAATTTACAAACCTACAAATTTGCACAATTTTTCGCTTTATCTGTCGGGCATTTGGTACTCGCTGACGGCTAAAAACGGCACTTACGACAGTTCGCCGATTGGAGTGCTTGACGTTACCATTTCGTCGAACTTGATTTTAAACGAAATACTTGGCATCAAGGACTTGCGCTCGGACAAAAGAATTGATTTTGTGGGCGGAATACGCGGCTTGGGCGAACTCAAAAAGAGGGTTGATAGCGGCGAAATGCGCGTTGCACTTGCACTTTATCCTGTGTCGATGCAGCAACTTATCGACATCGCCGACACAGGCAACATTATGCCGCCAAAAACAACTTGGTTTGAGCCGAAATTGCGGTCAGGATTGGTTATTCATAAACTTGTTTAATTTACGATTTTAGATTTACGATTTACGATTGAAAATTCAGTCGTAAATCGTAAATTAATTAGAATAAAGAGAATGAAAAACTTACATAAAATATTAATAATCAATTTATTATTGTTTTTTGTTTTGCAAAATAGTTACGGAACAAGTCGTGTAATTGGCGCAAAATATATTCCGATTGATTTGGTTTCTGAAAATGATTGCAAAAGATATGTACATTTAGATTTGAAAGATAAAAAAATAACCTTAAAAATTGAAAATAATACAATTACATTCTCGCAAAAATATGATTTAAATACCACAAGTTCTTATTTTAAAACTCAAACGCTTGTGCATTTGTCAGAAGAACTAAAACCAAATGAATTATTGACTGTAAATCAAGACAGTATTTATATTTCGGCTAATTATAATAACAAAAAAATAAAAAAAATTGCAATCGCAAAATCCGATTTATTGGGCATACAAGTTTCCTGTCAAACTATAAAAGAATTAAAAAAAGACGGAATACAATTTTTCTTTACTGTTATTTTTTTGGTGATAAGTTTATTTTTATGGGAATTTAAATATATAATATTCGGTTTTATAATATTGTCAATTATTATTTCAGTTGTATTTTATTACAATAAAAAACCTAAAACATAAAAAATTATGAAAGACAAAACAATTATTTACAAATCGTACGAGTTATATCTTGATGCGGTTTATGCGCGGGATATTCTTAAACAAAACGGCATTGAGTCGTTTCTCAGCGATGATGCAATGATACCGCTTGGTGTGGCTGTTTCTCAATCAATGGGCGGCACAAAACTTCATATTTTTGAAGACGATTTGCCGAAAGTTGAGGAAACTCTGGCAAATGGATAATGTAAAATGTAGAATGTAAAATGAAAAAACTTTTATTTATTTTATCAATAATTTTGTTTGTTTCCTGTGCAGAAAGCGACAGAAAACAAGCCGAAAAGTTGTTTTTTGATGCGCAAAATTTCTACTCGGAAAACAACTTTGATGCGGCAAAAAACGCAATCGACACTCTGCACGCGAGGTTTCCGCGACAGGTGGAGTTTCGCCGAAAATGCGACACGCTCGCGTGGAAAATTACCATTGACGAGATTGCGCGCGAACTGCCGCAGATTGACAGCACGCTGGTTGGCGAACTTGCAGAGGCGGAAAAAATCGCCAAAAATTTCAAGTTTTTCAAAGATGACAAATATCAGCAAATCGGCGATTACGAGCATATTTCGATGAATACGGCTGCAAATGCAGGCAGAAACTATCTGAAACCGATTACTGACGAATATGGAAATTTCCGTTTTGTGAGTACGCTCGTAGGGCAAAAAATCAATCACAGAGCGGTGTCGGCAACGGTCGGTGATTTGTCTGCCGAAACGCAAAAAGCCGCAGAAAACAGCATAAACGGCTACAGCGATGGCATAACAAGTTACGAAACCGTGCTTTTTAATACTGAAACTGCAAAAAATTTTATCCTCTTTTTATGCGATAATATTGATAATCAAGTGAAAATCACATTGCTTGGCGACAAAAATTATTCTTATAATTTATCAAAAAAAGATTTGAAAATTTTTGTAGAAACGTTTAATTTTTCATTATTACTAAAAAATATTAATGAAAATCAGCAGAAAAAAACGGCATTGGAACAAACTTTTAAGGCATTAAAACTGAAAATTTGAAGTTAAAGAAGCGAAGTAGTTAAAAAAGTTATTTTTTTTCTTAAAAAAAATTCATAATTCATAATTTATAATTCATAATTATTTATTACCTTTGCCCCGAAATTTACAACACAGAATTATTAACCGAAAAGTAAAAAAAATACACAATGAAAAAATTAATTTTTATTTTAGCAATTATGGCTGTTGCGCTCGTAAATACAGTTGTTGCGCAAGACAATGCCAAAAAAGATTATGTTTTTCAGGAAAGCAAATCTACAACGCCGCAATATCCTGGCGGCGAGGCTGCAATGCAGCAATTTATTGACGACAGCCTGCAATATCCGCAGTCGGCGATTGACAACAACGTTAGCGGCAGAGTAATGGTAGGCTTTGTGGTTGATGCAGAGGGCATCATCAAAGGCATTACCATTCAGCAAGGCTTAGACGATGATTGCAATGCAGCAGCAAAAGAGTGCATTGCCAAAATGCCAAAATGGATTCCCGGACAGATGAACGGCAGAAACACTACGAGCCGAGTATCTGTGCCTGTGGTTTTCAAAACAAAACAGGTTGTTTATGAGTACGAGCAGACCGAAGAAGAGGCTGACTACGAAATTTATCAACTTTTTGAAAAAAAGTGGGTTTTGGTAGAAATTGTCGGAAAAGAAATGCCGGAAAAAACGCCGAACACGCCTTATTTCCATTTTACTTTCGACAAGAAAAACAAAAAGAAAAAAGTTGTTGAGGGCAACCTTTCGTGCGCACCGTTTTTGGGCAAATATTCGTGGAACGAGAAAAATTGGAAACTTCGTTTTACAAGCACCGTACCCGAAAAAGCAAAATGCAAAATCGGTAAAAAAGACAAAGAAACCAAAATTATTGACAGCGATTTTCTCTCAATTCTTAAAAATTGCGAGCAGTACCGCATAGAAAACGGGCAACTTGTTCTCGGTAAAATCGCTAACGACAGATTTAAACCGCTTGCAAGATTTGAATGGGAAAAAGTGGCTGAAAAAGGGAAAAAGAAATAATGATTAATTGTTAATGATTAATTAATACGTCATTTCGAGCAAATCTAATCTAATCTAATTTGTGCATTAAAATCAGGGGATTCCCGCCTTCGCGGGAATGACACCTGATTTTTTATTTTTTATCTTTCTTTTTACACAATAATAATGTATATTTTGCGTTTAATAGATAAAAATAAAAATAATTTTAGCCTATGGAAAAATTTACACTCACAGAATGTAAAAGAAACATTCAAAATTTAACGCCAAAAAGAGAAACATTGCAAAATATATTGATGTTTGCAGCGGTTTATCAAGTTGAAAAACTGTCAAACGGCGAATTTGCGCAATATTTCTTGGGATAAGTTTTTTGTCCACAGATTACACAAATTAACACAGATAAGAATAAAAAAATAGTGTATTGTTAATTTTGTATAGATAATTGATTTTATTTCTGGATTGCTTCGGCTTGCTTCGGAAATACCTCGCAATGACGACCTCGCAATGACGGAAGTCGTTTAAGCAATGGTAGTACGTCATTGCGAGAATTTTAAGCGAAATGAAATGTAGCGAAAAATACGAAGCAATCCAGAAAAAACTATATTAATTTAACAATCCCGCAATGACACGAGAAAAAAAATTTGTGTTAATTTGTGTAATCTGTGGACAAAAAATCCGTGTAATCTGTGGATAAAAAAAGAGTGCAAAAAATGCACTCCAATTTAATTTCCCCGAAAAAATATTTATCCCAAATATGCTTTCAGAAGTTTGTTTTTTGAATTGTTGCGAAGTCTTCTTATCGCTTTTTCTTTGATTTGGCGCACTCTTTCGCGCGTTAAACCAAATTCATCGCCAATCTCTTCCAAAGTTCTTTCCTGACAGTTGATGCCGAAAAACATTTTAATAATATCCCTTTCGCGTTCGCCGAGCAACGAGTCTAACGCTCTGTCAATTTCGGTCAAAAGCGATTCGCTCATAAGTTTTGAGTCTGCATTCGGCGAGTCGTCATTCATAAGAACGTCAAGCAGCGAATTATCCTCGCCCTCAACAAACGGCGCATCAACCGAAATATGCCTTCCCGAAACTTTTATCGTGTCAGAAATTTTATCAACGGGAATTTCCAACTCTTCCGCCAATTCCTCAGCAGACGGCAGGCGTTCGTTTTCCTGCTCAAATTTTGAAAAAGCCTTGTTGATTTTGTTGAGCGACCCAACCTGATTGAGCGGCAAACGCACAATTCTCGACTGTTCCGCCAACGCTTGAAGAATAGACTGTCGAATCCACCAAACTGCATAGGAAATAAATTTGAAACCTCTTGTTTCGTCAAATTTCTCGGCGGCTTTTATTAAGCCTAAATTACCTTCGTCAATCAAGTCGGGCAGTGATAAGCCCTGATTTTGGTACTGTTTTGCCACAGAAACAACGAAACGAAGATTTGCCTGCACAAGACGGTTCAGAGCGGTACGGTCGCCTTTTCTGATTTTTTGTGCAAGTTCAACTTCCTGTTCGATTGTGATAAGTTCCTCACGTCCAATCTCTTGCAAATATTTGTCAAGAGACGCGCTATCACGATTTGTGATAGAAGGTGTAATCTTTAATTGTCTCATTTTTCTTCTTAGAAAATGGCTGCAAAGGTACAAAAAATAATTTAAAATTAAAAATTAAAAATGTAAAATTTTTTGCAGCATAATAATTAGACTGTTTTTTAGAGAAAAAGTTAAAAAAATTATGAAATTGTTTTGCACAATAAAAAAATAATTTTTACCTTTGTCGCGTTGTTTTTTATGAACAACACAATATATAAAATAAACGTTTTAGTTTATATCTTTCCGACTGAAAATTTGGCGATTAGACGTAAGAAAGAGTTAAGTTGAAATGTTTGCGCGAGGCGTAAACTTTTACTTATTCTGTTCTTATAGGTTACGCCAAATACCACAGTCGGCTGGATATACTAAGAGTATTACGCCGATTTTTTTATGTTAAATCTAAAGCATATCTTACGTTTTTTGAGGCAGAATAAATTTTTATTTTTTATTCCAATTTTTTACGTTTTTTATTTTTGTTTTAAAGAAAGTTTTGCCTATCAGTCATATTTTTTTAGATATGCGTTTTTGCTTTTTGCAGCATTATTATTTATTTTTTCGTTTAAGTATAAGAAATGCGCAAAAATCAATTTTTTCAAAAATATTTCTTTTATAATTTCCACATTATTAATCATTTATGCAATTTCAAATATTTTCTTTTTTGAAAATTACAATTTGGGATTTATTTTCTACTTTGTTTCAATCTTTTTGCTTTTTATCGTTTTATCGTTGTATATCAATGATATAAAGAAAATAGACAAACTGATTTTCGGCTTTGCGCTTTGCGAAAGCGTTATTTGTATATTGCAGATTTTCAATGTTTTACACCTTTCAAAAACTTTTGAGATTACAGGCAGCAGCCACAACCCGAATGTTACCGCAATGTTTTTGACGCTGTCGCTTATTTCGATTTTGCGGCTTTTTCAAAATCAAAAAACATTGCATAAAATACTGATAATCATTGCAATAATATTGATTTTGTTTGTAATTTTCAAACTTGCGTCAAGAACTGCCTTTGTCGGTTTGATTATAATTGCCGTAATGCTTTTCTTAAAAAAATCCTCAAAATATAAAACGCTTATTATTAGCATTTTAACGGTAATATTTCTTGTTTGGGCAATTCCTAAAATGTACGAAATGAAACAAAATTCGGCAGACGGACGGCTTTTTGTTTGGAAAGTTTCGGTTAATTTAATTGAAAATCAGCAAATTAACGGCTGCGGCTACGGAATGTTGCAGGGCGCGTACAATCAATTTCAGGGCGAATTTATTGAAACACAGCCGACCACTGCAACCGAAAAATATAACGCCGAGTTTATTTTTAACTTGATGAACGATTATTTGGAATTATCGGTTTCGGGCGGAATTGTCGGCGGGATTTTGTACCTGTTATTTCTCGTTTCAATAATTTTTTATGGAATAAAAAAACGTGATAATCAATACTTTGCGTTGATTGCGGTTTTGGTTTTTGCTGTAATGAGTTGCTTTAATATCTGTTTTGTTTCGCCGCAAATTATGCTGCTTTTCGTGTATAATGCTGCGATAATCAACAGGCAGTGTCATTGCGGGCTTGACCCGCAATCGTTTGAAAACTGCTTGCGAGCGATTGCGGGTCAAGCCCGCAATGACACAAAACGTATGCCCGCAATGACAGGCATCTTTTCATTTCTCGGTGTATTTTTTCTTATTCTTGTTTCATTTATGGTTTATAATCAACTGACATTCAAACAGATAGAAAATAATTTAAAGGTAAAAAATATAAACATTGCAAAAGAACAAGTCAAAAAATCATTTGAATTTGTTGATAATGAACTGTTTAACAGATTTTCGGGCGATATATTTTTTGCTGAAAAAGATTTTGAAAAATCAAAACAGTATTATCAAAAATCGCTGCTTTATGTTTTTCACCCTGCTGTTTTAATAAAAATGGCGCGTTGTGAAACAGCGTTGCAAAACTATAAAAACGCAGAAAGTTATCTCAAAAAAGCGGCAAATGTTCAGCCAATGCTTTTTACTCCCGATTTTGATTTAATGATGCTCTATTACAAAACAGGAAATATTGACAAAGCAAAAAAAGCAGCGAACAGAATTTTGACAAAACCAAGAAAATACACTTCGGAAAAAATTGACTATTACAAAGATATTGCATTGAAAATCAGCGAATTTGGACATAATAGGGCTGAAAGCCCGATAATCAATAGCGCAGGGCTTTGCCCTGCGAGAATTGGCAACCAGCGACGCAAGCCCTGAAAGTGCGTTAGCAATATTGATTGCGGGCTTACAGCCCTTGTGTTTGGAGCAAACATTATTCGTAGGGCGTTGCCCTACGCTATTGCTAAAAAGGTTTTCAACCTTATTTAATGAAAAAATATAAACATTAAAAAATATGAATAAATATTTAATTCTTTTAATTTTTTTGCTGCCCTTTTCGGCTTTTTCTCAGGAAAACGCTTTTGAAAAAGCAAAAAAATATTTTCAAAACGACACATTAAAACTTAATGCGTTGGCTTTTCTTGAAAATAATATTGATGCGCATTATTCGCTAAAATGTTATTACACAGATAGTTTGGGGCAAAAAGTTGATTTTGACGAATTTTCTTACTCAAATTTTAACGAAAGTCAAGAGCAGGTTACAAATCGAAAACTCAAACTTTTTACTGAAAAAATTGAGGACAAAAGCGTTTTGACAGCCGATAATTTGATTGAAATTATCAACCGCGCTTTTGAAAATTGGAACAGACAGTGGAACAAAAATCTGAGTTTTGACGATTTTTGCAACTATCTTCTTCCTTACAAAATACAAAGCGAGCCGATTGAAAATTGGCAGCCGATTTTTGAAAACAGATTTTCGTATTTGGGCAATGGCTTAAATTTGCCGTCAGAAATTTGCAAAAACGTGAATAACAGCCTTAAAACTTGGTTTTTTTCGTCCTGGTCGTTTGAGAAACGCGAAACGCCGTTTTGCCTTTCGCCATCGCAAATGCTGTTTAGAAAACAGGGCTACTGTCAGGATTTGTGCGCCTTGTCGGCGTATGTTATGCGCAGTTTGGGCGTTGCTTGCAGCGTAGATTTTACGCCTGCGTGGGCGACAAGTTCCTACGACCATTCGTGGTGCAGTTTTATTGACGAAAACGGCAAGCACCGCGCTTTTGAAGGCGTAACAGGCAACGCAGACGATTTTGTGATTTTCCGCGAGCCAAGCAAAGTTTTCCGCATTGCGTACGCAAAACAGCCGTCTGCTCTGGCAATGCAAGTGCCTGAAAATGAAATACCTAACTCACATTTGCGCAGAAAAAACATTATTGACGTAACCGATAAATATTGGCGCACAACTTCGGCAAAATTCTTTCTCTTTTCAAAAATAAAAAACTCCGAAAAACAAGCGATTGCGGGTCAAGCCCGCAATGACAGGGCTTTTAATGTAGCATATTTGAGCGTTTTCAACGGCTTGGCGTGGCGGGTTGCAGATTGGGCAAAAATAGAAAACGACAGTGCAACATTCAACAAAATTTCTGTCGGCGCAGTTTATTTGCCTATGAATTTTGAAAATAAAAAACTTTCTCCTGTTGGGTTTCCTGTGTTGATTAATGCAAACAAAACGGTTAAAGAGTTGAAAATCAACAAACAAAAACCGATAAATATTACAGTTACCGAAGCCCCGCAATATCTTTTTTACAGAATTGGCAAAAAATACACATTCTATTATTGGGACGAAAAATGGGTAAATGCAGGCACGAAGACCGCAACAGAAAGCAAAGTTTTGACCTTTGACAATATTCCGTCAAACACAATTTATCTGCTTGTTCCAGAATATTCTCAAAAAAAGGAAAGAATTTTTACGGTAAAAGAAAATGGTGAAATAGAACGGTGGTAATGCTTTGTGTCATTGCGGGCTTGACCCGCAATCGTTTAATTAAAAAGAAGTCGTTTTCAAGCGATTGCGGGTCAAGCCCGCAATGACAG
>JAISKN010000122.1 GCA_031260925.1 Prevotellaceae bacterium
GTGTCATTGCGGGCTTGACCCGCAATCGCTCGCAAGTGTTTTTCAATCGATTGCGGGTCAAGCCCGCAATGACACGATATATTCTTTTTATGTCGCATATTGAAAAGTTTAATTTTTAGAAGTCCCCTATATATTTTTTACTTGAACCCAAATTTTGAAAAAAAACCGTTAAGCATTTGAAACTTAACGGTTTTAATCAAGAATAGAGCAAATATATCCGTCAAAATTGTAAGAAATATTTTACATTCCCACAGTTCCCGAACATCCATATCCGCAAGAACATCCGCAACTTTTAAAGATGCTTTCAATGTTCTCATTACTAATGCTGTTTCCTTTTACCAAAGCAACTGCACTCTTCAATAACGAATCTGATACTTTCATTAGAATTCCTCCGAATTTTAAGTTAAACAATATTTTATTTAATCGACAATATGTCGTCAAATTCAACGTTTTTTAGTTTTTCATATACTTTTATGGATGAGTCTAATCTTACCAATTCATCATCAGTAAGATTTTCCGATTTTTTCATATAATAGTTAATTTGAAAAGCACTGATTATCTTTGCTTCTGCCAACATCATACAACACATTGACTTATCACGCTTTTTTACATCACCTCTTTTGTAATAATTATAGCCAATGCAAGTTGAACACATATTCACCATAACACATTTCAGACACGACTTTTCTATTAAATCTTCATTATTATAAAAATTTATTTTTTTCAACTCCTCGCTTTTATTTTCGCCAAGCACAATCGGCGAAAAAATATGACAAGGAAAAGTTGAGCCGTCTACATCGTAAGCAATCATATTTGTGCCTGTTCCGCAACATTTATGAGGTACTTTTTCGTTTCTTAATATATCGGGATAAAGTTTTGTAAATAAGCCATTTGGTTGATAATCATTTAGATAGAATTGTGCCATTTTTTCTAACTGTTCTTTGTAAATTACAGCATCTTCTTTTGTCCAATTTTCTCCCTGCGCCAATCGCCCCTCCACAAGATAACCCTTTTTGAGCAATGACAATACTCCATCTGCAAGTGTATTTAAACTCGATTTTGAAATAGTCATTTTAAATGGCTGTTCCTCCCATAATTCCGCTACAAATTCAAGCGGCAGTTCGGCACTGTCGCAGCCTCTGTTTTTCAACTGCATTGCAGAATCACCATCTACTGACATCACCAAAACAATTTCGTCTTTATGCTTGCGAAACCACTCTTTTTTACAATCATCTAATAAAGTTCCGTTTGTTGTAGCATAAATAATATACGGAATATCTACATTTTGCGCTGCCCATTCGGTAAAATCTTTTATAAAAGAAAAATTAAGCAATGGCTCGCCGCCAAACAAGTCAATTTTTATAGCATCATTAATTGACGATTTTTTTATCTGCAAAATTTCGTCAAGGATGATTTTCTGCGCTAATTCAAGCGGCATTGTTTTGTTATCTTTGTGTTTTTCAAAGCAATATGTACAGTTTAGGTTACAACTGTGAGTAATAAATAATGTAACTATTTTTGCTTTCGGCAATTTTTTCATTATATATTTCATTAAAAAATGTTATTAAATTAAGAAAATTAATAGCCTTCCCGCCTTTGAAACGAGAAGGCAAATTTAGTTTTTGTCAGTTTCCTGCGGAGTGTCGTTTTTTTTCTTAAATGCCTTCGCAATTAAAGCCACAATTAAACCTATTAGCAATTTAATCAGTTTAAACAATAATTTGATTAACCAAACTGCAAGTTGGAACAGTTTATTAAAAACCCACCCCAACACATTAAGCATTCCCTTGAACATTACTTCAATAATATCACCTTCCTGTGCCATAAAATAATAAATGTTTATAAAATTTATACTTAAAAAAATATTGACTGCAAAATTATAGATAAATATCTGAATATCAGCAATTAAACTGTGTCTATTTTGTCCCGAATATGTGTCTTATTTGCCACACTGTTGAGTTTGGTCGGCAGGTGGTAAAGAAAAATATTTAAGAAAATCATAATGCAAAAGAACAGATATCTTTTGCAAATCGTGGACTTCTATCATTAGTGGTAGGTACTAAATGTTATTTATATTGCGTATTCTGATTTTCATCGGAACAGGCTCTACGGCACGCTGTCGGTTATATTCAACGTATTTCTACCAATATTTAGGCACATCATTAATCTTCCTATATATCCAGTCTATGTAATAGCGGTATTGCTTAATTCCTTTGTAGTAATTGCAGTATTGCCCAATTTTGCAATCGGGATAATACTTCAGTGCATTTTCATAATCATCAATAGCACCCTGATAATCGCCCAATTCTTTTTTTATATTGCCGCGACTCTCGTATGCAGGCACATAAGTTGGGCAGAGTTCAATGGCTTTATCTAAATATGCAATAGATGCGGGATAGTCTTTGTTGCGCACTCGTGTATATTCAGCAAGACTTTCGTATGCAGGTGCATAGGTTGGACAAATCTCAATGGCTTTTTTAAAATCATCATCACTTTTATAACCATTGCAGATTCCGAGCCCGTTGTATGCCTCTATAAAATTTGGGTCAATTTCAATTGCTTTGTCAAAATCAGAAATAGGTTGTTGATTATCATTATAATACTCACTATAATACTCATTATAATACTGATGTCCACGCATAAAATATGCCTCTGCACAGTTTGGATTGAGTTTAATAATTTTTTCCAATATTCTTCGTACAACCGTCCAATTTTCTTCTATAGATAATTTTATTATAGCGTCAATAAAATTTTCTCTTGTCATATTCAAATATTTTTCCACAATACTGTTTTCATTATTTAATTTGGCTTTTGCATCTTTGCGAGCATTCCTTATGACGCGAGAATCGTATTCAAGGCTTTTTATCCCAATTCCTTTGTTGTAATCGGGATAATACTTTAGGGCATTGTCGTAATCGTCAATAGCACCCGGATAATCGCCCAAATCTTTTTTTGCATTGCCACGATTTCTATATGAAGGCGCATCAGTTGGGCAAAGTTCAAGTGCTTTGTCAAAATCGGCAATTGCAGCCTCATTGTTTCCCCATCTGAAATATGCATCGCCTCTCAAACTATATACGCTGGCATAATTCGGGTCAATTTCAAGGGCTTTATCAAAACAGTTCAGTGCTATTTGCCAGCCCCATTCGCTATTGTCTATAGAATGCGAAAATCCCTCTTTTAAATACGCTTCTGCACAGTTTGGATTGCTTTCAATGTCTTGATTCGACTTTTTCAAAGCCTCTGACGGACTTTTGACCGCCAACTCTATTACAGAGTCAATATATTTTTTGTCTTCCATTAATTAGTTTTTTAAAATTTATACTTAAAAAAATATCAACTGCAAAATTATAGATAAATATCTGAATATTAGCAATTAAACTGTGTCTATTTTGTCTCGAATATGTGCCTTATTTGCCACACTGTTGAGTTTGGTCGGCAGGTGGTAAAGAAAAATATTTAAGAAAATCATAATGCAAAAGAACAGATATCTTTTGCAAATCGTGGACTTCTATCTGTCCATTATAGAGAAAGCGATAGTATTTTTTTCGCTGCCAATGTATTTTTCGGCACAGCCAAGTCACATTTCTGCCTTCGGCTTGTAAATGTCGGCAAACAATATATCCAATATTAAACTGTTCAGTGTTATTCATACAAAAAAATAGCGTGATACTTTTAGTATATCCCGCGTAGAATGGTATTTGCCGTAACCTTGAAACAGCAGTAATAAGATAAAAGCCCACGCCGAAACGTGAACATTTCAATCTTAAACTTTCTGTTTCGATATAATCGGCAAATTTTATCTACGAAAGATTTAACTAAAATGTTGGTTTATTTATTTTAAAATTAAAGTGCAAAGGTAATATTAATTTTTGAAAATAAAAATTTAACATTAAGAGAATAAATTCGTACCTTTGTACAAAAATTTTAAGAAAAAATGCAAGAACTTCAATTAATATTCACGGCTGAGGAGGCTGCTGACAATGATTTTATACAACAAAAGGCTGCCATTGCGCTGAATATTCCGCAAAAAGATATTTCGCATATTCAGATTATAAAAAAATCTATTGACGCGCGCGGAAAATATCCGCTTGTGCTGCTAAAACTCGGCGTTTTTGTCGGTGAAAAGCCAGAATATAAATACGAAAACGAGTTTCACTATGCTAATGTGTCGGGCAAAGAAAAAGTTGTGATTGTGGGCGGAGGACCTGCGGGGCTTTTTGCTGCGCTGAAACTGATTGAGAAAAACCTTTGCCCCATTGTGCTGGAGCGCGGAAAAGATATTCACGAGCGCAAAAAAGACATTGCGCTGCTCAATAGAAATGAGGCTCTTGACGAAAATTCCAATTACTGTTTTGGCGAAGGCGGCGCAGGAACTTTCTCTGACGGCAAACTGTTTTCGCGCTCAAAAAAACGCGGAAATACGCAGCGGATTTTGGAAATTTTTCACTTTCACGGTGCGCAAAACGAAATTCTTTACGAGGCGCACCCGCACATTGGCACTGACAAACTGCCGCAAATTGTGGAAAATATCAGAAAAACCATTGTTGATTGCGGCGGCGAGGTGATTTTTAACGCAAAAGTTGTTGATTTATTAATAAATAATGCGAAAATAGAGGGCGTAAAAATCGAAAACGGCGAGGTTTTTCATTCAAAAGCGGTAATTCTGGCAACGGGACATTCGGCACGAGATATTTACGAACTGCTTGATAACAAGCAAATTAAGTTACAGGCAAAAGGTTTTGCTGTCGGCGTTCGCGTGGAACACCCGCAGGAATTGATTGACGATATTCAATATTCGCACAGAAAAAATAGATTTCTGCCTGCTGCATCATATAACCTTGTAAATCAGGTAGATAATCGCGGTGTCTATTCGTTTTGTATGTGTCCCGGCGGAATAATTGTGCCATCTGCAACGCAGCAAAAGCAGGTCGTGGTAAATGGTATGTCGTCCTCAAAACGCAATTCGCCGTTTGCAAATGCGGGCATTGTTGTAGAGATTTTGCCCGAAGATTTAACTGATTATCAGCAGTTTGGCGAACTTTCGGGGCTGCATTTTCAGCAGGATTTGGAAACTTTGGCATTTGCCAACAACGGCGGACGTTTGCAGACTGCGCCAGCACAGCGTTTAGATGATTTTGTGCGCGGAAAACTTTCTGCCGATTTGCCCGAATGTTCCTATTTGCCGAACATTATCTCCTCGCCAATGCACTTTTGGCTGCCGCAAATTGTTGGCAAACGCCTGCAAAACGGCTTTAAACTTTTCGACAAAAAAATGAAAGGTTTTATCACGTCTGAGGCTGTAATTCTCGGTGTAGAAACGCGCACATCTTCGCCGATACGCATTTTGCGCGACAGCGAAACATTGCAGCACGTTCAAATTGAAGGACTTTTCCCCTGCGGCGAAGGCTCTGGCTACTCTGGCGGCATCACCTCGTCAGCAATAGACGGCGAAAGAGCGGCAGAGGCAGCAGCAAGGCTCTTATAAACTAAAAGTTAAGAACTAAAAAATAAAAATATCATTCCCGCGCAGGCGGGTGTACTTAACCCCACCCCGACCCTCCCCAAAGGGGAGGGAGAGTGGGGCTTTTCAAACTAAGTGAAAATTTGCAGGTTTTGGTACTCCCTCCCCTTTGGGGAGGGTCGGGGTGGGGTTAAAAAAAAATGCAGTAAAGGGATTTCCGCCTGCGCGGGAATGACAGGTTTTTTATTTAAAACGCCGCATTATTAGGAGTTCTCGGAAATGGTATCACATCGCGAATATTTTGCATTCCTGTTACGAAGAGCATCAGCCGCTCAAAGCCAAGCCCAAAGCCCGAATGCGGCGCGGTGCCGAAACGTCTTGTGTCGAGATACCACCATATATCTTTTTCAGGCACGTTCATCTCTTGGGCGCGGCGAGTGATTTTTTCGAGGTCTTCCTCACGCTGCGAGCCGCCGATTATTTCGCCGATTTTTGGGAAAAGTACGTCCATTGCTCGAACGGTTTTGCCGTCAGCATTCTGTTTCATATAAAAACTTTTGATTTCTTTCGGGTAATCGGTCAAAATCACAGGCTTTTTGAAATGGTCTTCCACAAGATAACGCTCGTGTTCGCTCTGCAAGTCCGTTCCCCAATCAACAGGGTACTCAAATTTTTTGCCTTTTGCAACTGCCGCTTTCAGAATTTCTACGCCTTCGGTGTAAGTCAAGCGGACAAAATCATTCTCAACAACAGATTTTAGCCTGTCAATCAGTTCGTTATCATACATTTTTGCAAGGAATTCTATATCTTCGCTGCAATTTTTCAACGCCCAATTTACGCAATATTGCACAAAATCCTGTGCCAACTGCATATTTTCCGCAATTTCGATAAAAGCAACCTCAGGCTCAATCATCCAAAACTCCGCCAAATGACGCGGCGTATTTGAGTTTTCGGCTCTGAAAGTAGGACCAAAAGTGTAGATTGCGCCCAACGCCATTGCGCCAAGTTCGCCCTCCAACTGCCCCGAAACCGTGAGTGCGGTCGATGCACCGAAAAAGTCGTTGGTGTAGTCAATCGCGCCTGTTTCGTCTTTTTTCAGGTCATACAGATTTTGCGTTGTAACTTGGAACATTTGCCCCGCGCCCTCGCAGTCGCTCGAAGTGATAATCGGCGTGTGGAAATAGAAAAAGCCGCGTTCGTGGAAAAACGTGTGAATTGCCATCGCCATATTGTGCCGAATGCGGAAAACTGCGCCAAAAGTGTTTGTGCGCGGGCGAAGATGAGCAATTTCGCGCAGATACTCAAGCGTATGCCCTTTTTTCTGCAAAGGGTATTTTTCGGGGTCAGCCGTGCCGTAGATTTCTATTGCAGTTGCCTGAATTTCAACACTTTGCCCCTGTCCAACAGACTCCGCCAAAACGCCATCAACCGAAAGCGATGCGCCTGTTGTGATAGTCTTCAACTCCTCTTCGGTGAACTTCGTCAAATCGACTACCACTTGAATATTATTGATAGTTGAGCCGTCATTGAGGGCAATAAAACTGACGTTTTTGTTGCCTCTGCGCGTTCTAACCCAACCTTTTACGTTAATTTTTTCTCCAAAATCACTGCGTTTCAGAGCGTCTTTGATAATTATTCTTTGCATATTTATATTTATTTTTTAAGGCTGCAAAATTACAAAAAAATACGAAAACTAAAAACTAAAAGTTAGGGTTACCCTAACTTTTAGTTTTTAGTTCTTAACTTTTAGTTTTTATACAAATTCCACAAAATTATCTTCTACAATGTGTATTGAGTTTAATTTTTGATACAATCTTGCTGTTGCCAGCACGTCTTTTTGGCAGTATTGAGAAATGCGGGCGAGATTTTTTTCTTTGTAATAAACCTCCGCAACCTGCGAGCCGTCAATGTCGTCTTTGGGCGTGGGAATGCCGAAAACCGCCGTCAAAAGTTTGAGCGAAGTGTAGTTTTTGTAATCGCCGAAACGCCACAGTTCCAAAGTGTCGATAAAAGAGGTTTCCCAAGGTTTTTTGCCTGCTGCGTTGATAGATTTCGGAATAGGCAAGTCGTTGATTAACAGCCGTCTGCAAATAAACGGAATGTCAAACTCTTTGATATTATGCCCGCAAACCTGATGTTCGGCTGTGCGCATAAATTTATTTGTCATTGCTGCAAAATCGCTCAAAAGTTGTTTTTCGTCATCGCCTGCAAACGATTTTATGCGGAAAAATGTTTCATTATTTTTGGAATAAAAACAGCCGACCGAAATGCAGATAATCTTTGAAAATTCGGAATAAACGCCTGCATTTTTGAAAAAATTTTCGTCATCAGAGAGATTTTCGGGGAATTTATCAGGCATTTTTTGCTTTTGCACAGCCGCTTTGTCTTTCCAAATTTTTTGCAATTCGTCAGAAAGTCCGCTTAAATTTTCCGTTTGCGGCACGGTTTCGATGTCAAGAAAAAGGATTTTTGTCAAGTCCATATTAATTAATTTTAAATTACAAATTGTAAATTTTAAATTGTGATAAAATTCTTAATTTCAGAAATTTTAAATTATGATAAGATTATTAATCCCAGAAATTTTAATTTACAATTTAAAATTTACAATTCACAATTTAAAATTAGTCTTTCATAGTTTTAGGTTATTTTTTACAAACATAGTCAAAATATGTATTGCTACTTTGTTTCGTCCGCCTTCGGGGATAATCAAATCGGCGTAGCGTTTGCTTGGCTCGATAAACTGTAAGTGCATAGGTTTCAGCACTTTACAATATCTGTCCATCACTTGCGAGGCGGTGCGTCCGCGTTCCTGAATGTCGCGCGAAATTACTCTGATGAGCCGCTCGTCAGAATCGGCATCGACAAACACTTTCAAGTCCATTTGAGAGCGCAAATCTTTGTCGCACAATGCCAAAATGCCCTCTACTATTACCACATCGCGCGGCTCAATATGAATTGTTTCAGGTCCGCGCGTGCAAGTGAGGTACGAATAAGTCGGCTGCTCAATGCTTTTTCCGTCTTTGAGCATTCGCAAATGCTTTGAAAGCAAGCACCAATCAAAAGCGTCAGGGTGGTCAAAATTGATGTTTTGCCTCTCCTCCACAGGTATGTGGCTGCTGTCTTTGTAATACGAATCCTGCGGCAAAAGCACTACTTCGCCCATCGGCAAACTTTCGATAATTTTACGCACCACAGTAGTTTTGCCAGAGCCTGTGCCGCCTGCAATTCCAATGATTAACATTTTATTTAGAGTTTTTGCACGCAGATAACGCAGATTAAACAGATTTACGCAGATAAGATAAACAAAAAAATCTGTGTTTATCTATCTAATCTGCGTTATCTGCGTGCTTTGAGTAAAATAATCTGCAAATTTACAACCTTTTTCTAAATTTAACAATATGTTGATAAAAAATTAACTAAAAAGTTTTTTTATTAGAAAAATAATGTTTAATTTTGGGCTTTCTATTTTCAATTTAAAAACAACAACAATTTTCTGATTATTAACAATTTATAATATTAATCATTCTAAAAAAAATTATTTATGAAAAAATTTACTTTTATTTTAGTTGCATTATTTGCAACGACATTTGTCTTCGGACAAAATTTAGTTACCAACGGAGATTTTTCTGCTTGGACAGGCTCAAAACCTGATGGCTGGGTGCTTGACCCAAATACAACTACCATTTTTAGTCAAGGAACGCCAGACGGATTAGTTGCAACAAATCCTACTGCTACCACTAAAATTTACACAACTGTTGCAGTAGAGGCAAGTGAAACATACGATTTGACTTTCACTTATTCGGCAAGCCACGCAAGATTCAGAATTTGGTCGGGCTTTGTTGATTCCATTCCTCAAACAGGCGGCATTACCTATTTGGGAACAGCCCAAACTGACCCTTTAAGAACGTTGAACGGTTATTATATTGCAGCAACAGATAATACCGAAACAATTCGTTTTGTAGTTCCTGCTGATAAAAGTTTGTTCCGTTTGGAATATCGTTATTATACGCAAGCGAGTTCAAGTTTTGCGTTGAAAAATATTTCGCTGGTAAAATATGTTGTACCTACAAATCAGGTTGCAACTCCTGTAATTTCTCCAAATGCTGGAAATATTACCGCTCCTGCAAATGTTTCTATTACTTGCGAAACAGAGGGCGCAACTATCTATTACACAACGGACGGCACAACTCCAGATGAAACTTCTACCGAATACACAGCCGCATTTCCTGTTTCGGCAACAACAACTGTAAAAGCGATTGCAACAAAAGCAACATTTACAAACAGTGAAGTTGCAACGGCGACATACACATTCCCCGTAGAAGTAGCAAATATTGCAGCATTCTTGGCTTTACCGTTAGACACTTGGGCAAAAATCACAGGCGATATTATTGCTGTTTATCACAATGGACAAAATATGTATGTAACAGACAGTTCTGATGATATGTTGGTTTATGGAACAATTCCGGGTGAGAATGCTACACCAAATGGTACTATTATTTCAGGCGCAACAGCAAAACTTGGTACTTATGGCGGACAACCGCAAGCAGTTAATCCAATTAGTGCAGAAAACTCAGTTATTACTGACAATCCTGTTTTGCCGACAGTTGTTGCTATGGCAAATGTAACGACAGCAGACCAGGCAAAATTTGTAAAAATTGAGAATGTACAGTTTAAAACAAGCGGCACATTTGGAACTACTGGCGATGCACAAAATGCAACATTGGCAGACGACCAGGTTGTCCGCAACAATTTCAAATTTACAGGTATTGCTTATGATGCAGCAAAACATTACGACATTACAGGTTTTATCAACTACTATAATGGTGCTTTGCAGTTGTATTTTATAGAAATTGAAGAACGCAGTACGGAGGGTATTAGCCAAATTGAAGCAAATGCAATCAAAATGTTTGCAGAAGACGGCGTTTTGAATGTTGTTTCAGAGGGCGGAATGATTGAAGTTTATGATGTTCTTGGCAGAAATGTTGCGAATGTTGAAGCAAACAATGGTCTGACATCAATTTCAAATCTTCCTGCAAATCAAATGCTTATCGTTAAGATTGGCAACAAAACAGGAAAAATTGTTGTGAAATAAAAATACAGACTGATAAGAAAATGAAGTTGCGCTGTGTAACTTCATTTTTTTTTGTAATTTTGCATTTTTGATAGCACACAGATAACACAGATTTGATAGATTTTCACAGATAAATAAAAAAATATGGAAACATATAAACATAAAGAATTGACTAACAGCATTATACAAGCATTTTATTGTGTATATAATGAATTGGGTTTTGGTTTTTTGGAAAATGTATATCAAAATGCGCTTTATTTGGAGTTATTAAAAAAAAATCTAAAAGTAGAGCCTCAAAAAGCAATTAATGTTTATTATAACAATCAAATTGTTGGAAAATATAGAGCAGATTTAATTGTTAATGATTTGATAATCTTGGAATTAAAGGCTGTTGAATGTTTAGTTGAGGAACACGAATTGCAACTAATAAATTATCTAAAAGCAACTGACAAAGAAGTTGGTTTGCTTTTAAATTTTGGTATGAAACCAGAAATACGGCGAAAAATATTTGATAAAAAAAAAATCAGTGTAAATCTATCTAATCTGTGTTATCTGTGTGCTAATAACAGCAAGAAATGAATTTTAATTTACAACATACATCACAAAAATCGCGCGCCCGTGCAGGCTTGATACAAACGGCTCACGGCGAAATAGAAACGCCGATTTTTATGCCTGTCGGAACTGTGGCATCGGTTAAG
>JAISKN010000141.1 GCA_031260925.1 Prevotellaceae bacterium
CGTCTTCGATTGCTTGGTAGCCCGAAACTACGCTTTTTTCAATCAGTTTGTAACCTGCAACAACTCCATTTTCAATAAGTTTGTTGCCATTTTTGATTTTTTCAATCATTTTTACCTCCTTTTTTTGAGTGTTATTACTATTTTCTGCGGACTGTGCTTTTGCCTCGCTCATTGTTACCAGTCCAGCAGCAATGAGTATTGATAAAACTAATTTTGATGTCATTTTGACCTCCTTTTTTAATTGTTAATTTATTTTTAAAAAAAACTTGCGAACTTTGTGTATTTTTTTTTGTGTCCTTCGTGGTAAAATTAAACCACAAAGGACACAAAGTTTTTTACACAAAGGGACACAATAAATTTTATTTATAATTCAAAAAACTTCTTTCTAAACCGTTCCGATTGATAATGCGCAGTTTTTTGCGTTACATCTTTTTTGGTAATATGCGGCACTTCTTTATCGGTTTTGTAAGGTATTTTCAATTCTTCCAGCAGCGAAAGGAATGTTTTAATATATTTTCCGCCGTCAATATTTTGAATGATAGAAACACAAAATTTCCCGCCAGCGCAAGTCATATTGACAGTTACGCCTGTTTCACCGCCAAGAAGATAGACAGCGTCAATAAAAAAATTACATTCGCCAAAATCAAATTTGCCTAAATAACTCACAATGAAAGTATTGACAGTCAGCGTGTTAAAAAAGGACATAAACTCCTTTTTCTCTTTTAAACTGTTCATTGTGTCCAATTTATCGCATAAACCGATAAACGAATTAGCGGTTGTTTTCACATAATCGGGGTTGCGCTGCACCGTCATTTCCTGCCGCATACGAGTGCAAACTTCTTGTGTATCAGCCGTTTTGTCGGTTTCGTAAAATGGCAGATAGATACTGCGCACGCAATTTTTATGCGTATTCGGCAACTCCAATTCCTGCCGCATATCAGTAGCAACGCTCGTAACAATGGGCTTGTCCATTTTTTCGTTATTCAGCGCGATTGCCTTTGAATACAAATACGACAACAGCACGGAGGGCGTAGCATTGACTTTTTTGGCATAATGCAAAAAAGCGGTTTCGTCAATATCAATGTCGCAACGGCTGCGGTCGGCATTTTGCGCAGCACATTCGGGCAAGGCAAAACCATCGCGGACAACCGAAGGCGGCGTAAAATCGGCAACGGCAAATTTTGCTGCAAACGGTTCAGCAGTTTCGCCATCAAGCATTTTGGAATAATATTTTCTAATATGCTCTGCCTCAAGTTTTTTACTTTTGGCAAAATGAAAATAGTAATAGACCAAAGTCTCGACAAATGGCTGAATGCCACGCCCATCGCAAATAGCGTGGTGAAACGACACATAAATATGAGAGCCGATATACGAAATTTCAATCAAATGAAGAGATGCCTCCACGCTGCCAAGTCGGCTGAACGCTTTTTTGCGTACAATCATAGTAACATCATAATTGTCAGCGAGGTAAAAATCGCCATTTTTTTCGACTAATTTTCCTGCAAAATATGGATAGCGTTTAATCGTTCTACGCAATGCTTCGGTTAGAAAACTACCATACACTTTGCCTTTTATTTTTACGTCAATAATGGTGCTGTTCAACCCATTTTCACGATAAAGAAACGGCTGCCCCGACCTTATTTTTTGCATTTTTATTTTTTCCATAATGAAATTTTATTAATTAAATTTATACTTCACTTGACTATAAATCAATTTAGTAGCCAAAGTGGAACTGATTTTGGAAATAAAGTGCATTGATTTTGAATCTTTGCCGAGATATGCAGATTTGCGGTTGTGTTCCATTGCTGCAACAATATGTTCGGCGGCAAGAGTAGGGTGCAAGGTGTTGCCTGCCCGCGCAGCATCGGTGCTTTCGGCTTCACGCATAAGCCCTGAATTGATTTTAATGTTCGTTTGCATTGCACCCGGAAAAATAGTTGTTACCCGCACATTTGTTTCCGAAAGTTCGCTGCGCAAACAATCTGAAAACTGTTTTACAGCGGCTTTTGAGGCACAATAACTGATTTGTCCCGCAGTCGGCACAATTCCACCCAAAGACGACACATTGACAATATGCGACTCGGAACGCGAAAGCAGTTGCGGCAAAAAAGTTTTCGTAACATTTGCCATACCGATAAAATTTACATTCATCACACGCTTAATTATCTCAAAATCAAGGTCATTCAATTTTACAAACGGCTGAATAATTCCCGCATTATTGATAACTCCATCAACTGCTCCGAACAAATTTATTGTTTTATCGCGCAAAATTTTTAGTTCCTCAGTGCTTGTAATATCGGCAATGTGTGGAATTAGCACACCTTTGTTTTTCTTCGACAAATTAAAGGTTTCTTCCAAAGCGGTTTCGTTCATATCAACTGCAATCACTCGTGCGCCTTTGTCGAGCAAATTCAACACAATTTCACGCCCCAAACCATTGCCTCCGCCTGTTACCACGATTGTTTTATTTTTTACTTTCATATTTTTATTGATTAAAAATTACGCTGCAAAGGTACAGCGGTTTTGTAATTCTCAAAAGGTCAAATGTTCGCTAAAATTAGCAGATAAGTAGAATTAAAAAATTATTTTTGGTAGATATTGCCTGTAAATTAGGCAAAAGGTCGAAAAATTTGTTTTTATCAAAAAATAATAATTACCTTTGCTGGAAAATATTAACTACGAATTCACGAATTAATATAATTTCTTTTTTCGTTAAAAAATTCGTGCATTCGTAGTTAAAAAAATTATTATTAGTGTATTAGCGGCAAAAAATAAAAAACAGTAACTACGAATTCGCGAATTAATACATTTTTTTTCGTTAAAAAATTCGTGTATTCGTAGTTAAAAAAATTATAAAATATGCAAAAAGAAATTACGCCATTGACGTGGCAAACAGATTTAAAAAGCGAAATAGACCTTGATATTCAGAGTATTGACGATGATTTTCTGATATTCGACAATGTGAAGGTGTTGCCTGCTTTTGATTACCCGTTCAGAGTTGATGTTACCAACTTTATTATTTGTACCAAAGGCACTCTTCGTGGGAGAATTGGGCTGAAATCGTACGAAACAGCCGCGCCCTGTATGATTACGCTGCTGCCGAGCGAAATTCTGCAATATGAGTACATCAGCGATGATTTTGAGGGGCTTTTTATTGTGATGTCGAAACGTATGACCGAGAATTTGCTGCCCAATATTCAAGAACGGTTGCCTATTACGCTTTCGGTGCGGCAAAAGCCGTCGATGCCGCTGAGCGAAGAGAGATTGAATTTGCTGAAAACTTACTATTTTATGCTTAAAACGGTGGTTGGCTTGACTGAAAATCCGCACCGCAAAGATATTGTAAAGCATTTGATGATTGCGTTTTACTATCATTCGAGTTCGTGGCTGCACAAAATTCCGCAAGAGCAGCAGCCAAACAAACACGAAGAATTTGTTGATAGATTTTTGGAACTCGCCGAGAAACATTACAAAACTGAGCGTCAGGTAGGTTTTTATGCCGAAAAAATGAACCTCACGCCAAAATATCTGTCGCAGATAATCAAAGCGAACACAGGTAAATCGGCGAATGACTGGATTGATGAATATGTTATGCTCGAAGCAAAAGCGTTGTTAAAGTCCTCAAAACTAACCATTCAGCAAATCAGCGACGAACTCAATTTTACCGACCAATCTTTTTTCGGCAAATATTTTAAGCGTATCGAGGGCATCAGTCCTAAGGAATATCGGGAGAAATAGGTTTTTCGCCCATCTAAAACTTATAACAAAGCGACAACTGCCCTTCGTTTGAAAAGGCAAACACATTGTCATAATATTTGTAGTGTGTAAAACTATTTTTCGTCATTATTAAAAAGCGAAAAGACAATTCTCACGCGGTTTTCCATTGAATTTGCCGAAACATCGTCAAAATATTTATAGTGCGAGTGGCGTATAAAAAAACGCTGTTCTACATTGACATTCAACCATTTAAAAATTTTGCAGCCAATGCCGACACCCAACAGATGAAGTTGCGCATAGCCATTATTGCCCTGAGAATTGTATTCGTCATAAATGCTGTAATAATCTTCATCTACAGCCTTATTTAACGTGAAAATCTGATACGTTTTGGCATTAAAAAACGCACTGAAACGTTTTGCAAAATTCACTGCTGCATTGACTTTGACGCTGAAACCCATTCCAAAATTGTAGTTGCGCTCATAAACCGAATAATAGTCGGACTCGCTTGCACCCAAAAGTATAAAATTTGCATAAAAACTGCCAGTAAAAATCGGCGGCTTGTTCTCATTTTTCTGTTTTTTAGCCAAAAAACCGCCGCCAAATGAGGCTGCTTCGGCATATTCATAAGGAAGTTTGCCGTTTTCAATCAACGGATTTGAGTTGTAATAATCGAAATGTTGAAAAACGCCCGCCAAAAAGTTGTAATTTTTCTTCTCCCAATTATTGCCCCAAAGCAGCCCAATAATACTGCCATTTGAGATAAGCGGTTGTTTGCCGATTATGTTAAAATCAATATTTGCAGTGAAATAATCGTAAGGCAGACGTTTTTGGTCGGCAAACGGATTGCCGTAAATCGCCGTAAAACCAAGTGCTACATTGGAATTGTTGCGGTTATTGTCCAAATCGGTCATAAAACGGTTTTGAACGGCAAGATTTATCACAAAATTCGGTTTCTCCACATTTTGCGTTTCGTCAAAAGGCGAATGATGCCACGCTTTGCCCGATAAAATCCTGTTAAGCATATCCATTGGCGAGATAATTCCTGCCAAAATTTCGCGCCCGACACGTTCAATGCCGTGTTTGCTGTCGTTGAGAACAAGGTGCGAAACTCGGTGCGTCATTTCGCCAATCGCCATTCCGCCTATCGAAGTGGCGAGTAAATCGTTGATTGAAGGGTAATTTGTTTCACCAAAAAATTCCCAAATAAAACTTCCTGCAAACGAGTAAGGTACTGATTGCCAAAAGTTTAAACCATTAGCCCGTGCCGAATTAAAATAAAGTCCGCCGTGATACGGATGCCAAAACATATTTGTCGAAAGGTAATCATTATCCCAAACAAAGCCCTTTTTAAAATTGTTGCCAATATCGCTAAATTTTACCTGCGCCCAATCGGTTTTCAGAATAAATCTGTCAAAAATATGCACGCCTGCATTCAGAACAATCACCTCCGAAGCAGCAATAAGCGGACCAAAAGATTTTTTAGGCTTATAATGTTGATTATTAACACCGTCTGTGAAAATGTGAGTTGCAGGCTCATCTTGCATATCAACACTATCAGGCAAAACGTATGTAACAGTTGTATCTTGCATAATTGAAAATTGCGCAAAAATCGGCGTGCTGAAAGCAAAAAGAATGACAATAATAATGAGTTTTCTCATACGAAAAATGATTTTTTTACAATTTTTATAAACGAAATTTATTTGAAAATATTGTTTTTTTGACAAAAATATAATACCGCGTCATTGCGGTTCTGAATCAAGTTCAGAATGACAACCCGCAATCGCTCATAAGTGTTTTTCAATAGATTGCGGGTCAAGCCCGCAATGACACAGAGGATTTTTATAAGCCTGTATTTGCAATTTTTTATTATTAAAAGTTTCCTATACCAAAATGCTCGCATAATTTCAGGTGTCATTCCTTATTCTTTTTTCGCGATATTTTAGACAAAACCCATTTTAAATTCGGCGATTCTTTAACAAAAGGCAGGTCAAATCTATATAAATACACTATTTGCATACTGCCCGAATTTAGATTTAGCATATTGTTGTTTGGAAAAAAATGAAAAATAGTGTTATTGTAAGCATATATTGACAGTGTCCAATTTTTTCTGCTATACGCTAACGATGCCCGAATAAGATTTGTGGGATTCATCTCAAGTCTTGCCTTAAACCAATCTTTCAACTCGTTGCCAAACTGAACGCCCGCCGTTATTTCTGCCGACAGAAGCAAGTCTTTTATTATCACCCAAGAATAGGCATAGCCGACATTTGCCCCAAGTTGAAAATTATTCTCAAATTTTCCGCCTGTAAAATTCTGCAAAGCCTCTAAATACAAGCCGCCGCCAACGATGAAACTCCCTGCCGATTTGAGTTGTTTCTCTTTTTGTGCGAAAGCCGCCCTTGCTGAAAATTTGTTCCCCTTTGGCACATAATTTCCTTGAAAACCAAAATACCGCACTGCAATATCGGGGAAAAGTTCTATTTTGCCCTTTTCCTCGCTGTAAAAACCTTTGTATTGCTGAAAAAACAGGTCAAACATTAGATATTTTCGATAATGATGCAGTTGCAAGTCAAAAGATTTTGTTTTTCCTGCCTCTTTGTTTATCGAACTGCCAATGCCCAATCCATAACTTAAATCCAATATTGTGCTTTTTATCGAAATGCCAAGCCCAATTTTCATCGGATTATTCGGCTTGTAAGATTTCTCAAAATTGTTGATGTTAATAAAATCGCGCGAAGTGTATGCTTTTACGCCAAATATCTGATTATAAGGCTCAACATACGCCACAGAATCTGTTTGAGCCGCGCAAAAATCGGCACAAACAAAAAAAGTTAAAATAAAAGCGAAATATTTGGTTAATATTTTTTTTGAGTTGTTATTAAAATAAATTTTGGTAGTAATTAAAAAAACAGGTGTCATTCCCGTCCCCGCGTAGGCGGGGAACTCGGGAATCCCATTTATACGTTGTAGCAAGGAGATTCCCGCCTGCGCGGGAATGACAGGGTTCTTCATTTTATTCTGTTTATTTCCCCTTCATCACTACCAGCGGCACAAGCATTTCTTCCATTGAGATTCCGCCGTGCTGAAAAGTGTCTTTGTAGTAACTGACGTAATAATTAAAATTGTTTGGGTAGGCTAAAAAGTCGCTGTTTTGGGCAAAAATGTAAGATGAACTCACATTTGGACTTGGCAGCATTGCTTTTTTTGGCTCGGTAACGGCAAAAACGTCTTTCCTGTTGTAATTCAGCGACTTACCTACTTTGTAACGCAAATTTGCGCTCGTGTTTTTGTCGCCGATAACCTTAATCGGTTTATCAACTTTTATTGAGCCGTGGTCGGTGGTAACCACAACTTTAAAGCCGTGTTGAGCAAGTTCGCGAAAAATGGCGAAGGTTGATGAATGTTGAAACCACGACACCGCCAACGCCCTGTACGCCGCCTCAGTATGAGCAAGTTCGCGCAAAGTTTTTGATTCCGTGCGGGCGTGCGAAAGCATATCAATAAAGTTTAACACGCAGACATTCAACGGATTACCTTTTAAAGTTTTGATTTTTTCAACAAGTTTTTCGCCGTCTTGCGAATTGTTGATTTTGTGATATGAAAACGGAATTTCACGCCGATAGCGTTTCAAAAGCGAGGAAACAAGTTGTTCCTCAAAATTATTTTTCCCCTCTTCATCTTCCTCGTCAATCCAAAATTGCGGAAACATCTCTTTGATTTGCAGCGGCATCAGCCCCGAAAAAATCGCGTTGCGCGCATATTGCGTTGTGGTCGGCAAAATAGCGTAATAGAGTTCCTCGCTGTCGAAATTAAAGAAATCGCCAAGCAACTCCTGCACCATTTTCCATTGGTCGTAACGGAAATTGTCAAACACTACCAAAAACACATTTTCGCCGTTGTCAAGCAGCGGAAAAATGCGTTTTTTGAACACATCGGGCGAAATTAACGGTCGATTTTCAACCACTTCTCCCCCTTTTGATAAAGGGGGGACAGGGGGGTTAAACCATTTCAAATAATTTTTTGAAATATATTTTGCAAAAACTGTGTTAGCCTCCTGTTTTTGCGAAAGCAGCAGGTTATACATTTCGTTTTGCGCCTCATTTAAACGTAAGTCCCAGAATGTGAGGCGTTTATAAATATCAAACCAATCTTCATTAGTGAAATTGTCAAGCAGTTTTGTACCGATTTGCGAAAATTCGGTGCTGTACGCCGAAGTGGTCTGTTCGGCGAAAATTTCGCGCTTGTGCAGATTTTTTTTGAGCGTAAGCAAAATTTGGCTCGGATTGACGGGCTTCGTCAAATAATCGGCAATCTGGTTGCCGATAGCCATTTCCATAATATTTTCCGCCTCGCTTTTGGTAATCATCACTACTGGAATTGTGGGCGCGATTTGCTTTATTTGCGCCAAAGTTTCCAAACCCGAAATACCGGGCATATTTTCGTCAAGAAAAATTATATCAAAAGTCTGATTATTAATCAGTTCCAACGCATCAACGCCGTTTGTAGCGGTAACGGTTTCGTAGCCTTTTTCCTTTAAAAAAATCAAATACGGGCGCAATAAATCAATTTCATCATCAACCCAAAGAATATTTTGCATAAAAAATATAGATTAAAAAAAATCAAAGTTACAATTTTATATTTATTAAACGAAAAATTATTGAAAATATTTTTGCCGACAAAAAATATTGTTATCAAAAAAAAATATTACTTTTGTATTTTGAAAAAATAACCACAGAGAACACAAAGAAACACAGAGAAAAAAAAATAAAAATTAGTAAAAACTCTGTGAATTCTTTGTCCTCTGTGGTTAAAAATAATTTATAAAAAACAATCGAATTAGGCATTTAAATGATATTTTTATTTTGAACGCAAAGGCGCAAAGCCTCAAAGACGCTAAGAAAAACTTTTAAGTTTTTCTCCTTTGCGCTCTTAAAAATAAAATTTAAAAATAATACTAATAAACAAATAATAGACTTAATATCAAATACTTATATCAAATTAATAAAAAAACTTTGCGCCTTTGCGTTTAATATTAAAACTGTTTTAATTTGAGATAAATATTAATTAAATGCCTAATTTATAAAAAACAATAAAAAAATATGAAACTGAAAACAGTAATTTTACTTGTGCTTGTTGCATTTTTTTGCTCGTGCAGCAGGCATTTTCAGCCGAAAGTGGTTGAAACAGAGTTGATTTCGGTAATCCAAACCGAACACTCGCAAAGCAACGAAATGTCGCAGTGGCTTTTGCCTTATAAAACCACGCTTGACAAAGTTATGGGCGTGAAAATTGGCGAGTCTGCGCAAAAATTAGAGGCGGGCGTACCTGAATCGCTGCTCGGAAATTTTGTTACCGAAGTGATGAAAGATTACGCAAAAAAACACGGCGAAACGGTAGATTTTGCCATTACAAATATCGGCGGACTGCGCGATTCACTGCCCAAAGGCGAACTCACTGTCGGCGATATTTATAAAATGTTTCCATTCGATAATGAACTTGTAATACTCACGCTTGACGGCGAAAAAGTTAAGGAACTTTGCCAAATTATTGCAGAACAGGGCGGACAAGTTACAAGCGGAATTAATATGGTAATTATAGAAAAAAAAGGCGAATACATCAAAATTGGGGGAAAACTTCTTGATTTGAATAGTGGAAAACCTGTTGATTTAAAGAAAAAATACAAAGTTCTTACTACTGATTATCTTTCGTTTGGAAATGACGGACTTTTTCCATTGGCAGAATATTCTGACATTTATTCTTTTAAAATGCCATTGCGCGAAATTATTATTGATTATATAAAAAATGAATATAAAAATGATAGAAAAATAAATGCAAAACTTAATAATGAAGTTGTTTTAGATGAAAAGTGGTTTTTGACAAATAGTTATATTACAATAGATAACAAAAAATATTAATTTACAAAAAAATATGTTAATTCTGTAAATCTTGTTAATTCTGTAAAAATTATAAAAATATGAAAAATAAAAATCTAATATTAATTGTAATAATCTTATTATTAGCAAGTTGCACACCAAAACCGCAGCAACTTTTGATACTTTGCACCAATGATTCGCATTCTCAAATTGAGGCGAAAAATGGCAGCGGCGGTTTTGCTGCACGCGCTGATTTGGTCGATAGTTTGAGGCAAATTTATCCGCTAAATCTGCTGCTTGATGCAGGCGATATGGTGCAGGGAACGCCATATTTCAACGTCTATCACGGACGTATCGAAATGGCGGGTTACAATCGGCTCGGCTACGATGCTGTTACGCTCGGCAACCACGAGTTTGACTTCGGACTTGACACTTTGGCAATGTTCCTCAACCTCGCCGCTTTTCCGATTGTGTCGTGCAATTATGACGTAAAAGGTACGCCGCTCGAAAATATTGTGAAACCCTACGCAGTTTTTGAGCGCGGCGGAATGAAAATTGCCGTCATCGGCTTTGGCGTTTCGCCAAAAAGCCTGATTTTACCGACAAATTTTGAGCCGATACAGTATCTCGACCCAATCGAAAGAGGCAATTTTTACGCCGACAGTTTGCGAAAATCGGGCTGCGATTTTGTAATTGCGCTGTCGCATTTGGGCTATTATTCCGACAGCATTCCCGTTGGCGACTCGATTTTGGCGGTGCAATCGAAAAATATTGACCTTATTCTCGGCGGACACACGCACGATGTCCGCAAAGACACCACAATTATGAATGTCGAAAACCGCCCTGTTCATTACCTCACAACAAAAAAAGCGGGCTTGGAAATGGACAAAGTAATTGTTAATTTTTAGTGGTCAGTGGTTAGTGGTTAGTGGTCAGTGGTCAGTGGTTAAGGGTAAATTAAAAAACGGAATGCCAATAAAAAATAGCATTCTGTTTTTTTATCATTAATCATTATTCATTAACCATTAACCACTAAAACATCTTTCACCATTATCTGCAAATTCGTTTGTCCGTTGAAAGTGTTGTCTTCCAGCGTGTAGCAAATATCGACTTTTCCGCCGTTTTTGAGGTGCGTTAAAATGGCTTGCATATCGTAGTTGCGCATATCGCCAGAACAGAATGCAACGCCAGATTTTGCATTTTTGCCCAAAATATCAGACAAAACAAGCCTCAAATGCGTGCTGTCTTTGCCAATTAATTTACTTTGATTTTGATAATCAATCAAATTTTTCGTACAAAAAACAGGCTTCATATTTTCTGGTCCAAACGGATTGAATTGTTTGAGAATGCGCCAAAATTTCGGCGTAATTTCTGCAAAATCAATATTCAAATCGACTTCAATTTGCGGATTTAACTGTTCTTCTGTAATGGTTTCTTCCACATTTTTTTCAAATCTTCGTTTAAATTCTGCAAAATTTTCCTCTTTCATCGACAAGCCCGCAGCGTAGAGATGTCCGCCGAAATTTTCAAGCAAATCGCGGCAAGAGTCTATCGCGCTGTACAAGTCAAAACCCAGAACAGAACGAGCCGAGCCGCTGATTAAATCGCCGTTTGTGGAGTGTGTTAAAACGATTGTCGGGCGGTGAAATTCCTCCGCCAAACGCGATGCCACAATGCCCACAATGCCTTTGTTCCACTGCGGATTAAACACCACAATCGACTTTCTGTCCTCGATATTGCCTTCGCTCAACACAAATTGCCGCGCCTGCTCAGTGGTAGAGGTGTCAATATCGCGCCGTTCGGTGTTGTAACCATCTACGTCAGAGCATTTTTCGCGCGCAATGTCGGCATTGTTGGTGGTCAGCAGTTCCACAATTTCGTTGCCTGTGCGCATTCTGCCCGCAGCGTTAATGCGCGGTCCCAACTTAAACACCACATCACTAATATCAAGCGGCTTACCCGACATTGAGCAAACATCAATAATGTTTTTCAACCCAAGATTTGGACTTGTGTTCAATTTCTGCATTCCAGCAGCAGCAAGAATGCGGTTTTCGCCCGTAATCGGCACAATATCGGAGGCAATGCTAACAGCCGCTAAATCAAGGTATTCAAACAGTTTATTAATAGGAATTTCGTTTGAAATAGAAAACGCCTGCAAAAGTTTAAAACCAACTCCGCAGCCCGAAAGAAAGCGATAGGGGTAAGTGCAGTCCTCGCGTTGAGAGTCAAGCACGGCAACGGCAGCAGGCAGCACTGCATCGGGCGTGTGGTGGTCGCAGATTATAAAGTCAATGCCGTATTCATTCGCCTTTGCCACTTTATCAACCGCCTTAATGCCGCAGTCGAGCGCGATAATAAGATTATAGCCCTCGTTTTTCGCAAAGTCAATGCTCTGCATCGAAATCCCGTAGCCTTCGGAATATCTGTCGGGGATATAATAGCCAATATTTTTTGTGTATTGGCGCAAAAAACCATAAACAAGCGACACCGCCGTTGTGCCATCAACGTCATAGTCGCCGTAAATCAAAATTTTTTCTTTCTCGCTCAATGCCCTGTTAAGCCGAGCCACCGCCTCTGTCATATCTTTTATAAGAAACGGGTCGTGCAAATCGGCAAGTTTAGGGCGAAAAAACCTTTTCGCCTCTTCGAAAGTTGTTATGCCTCTGATAACCAGCAACTCGCAGATTGACAAAGAAACGCCGAGTTCCTTTGCCAAACTTTCCGCTTGCGCGCGCTGCTCCGATGTCAAGGCAAAAATTTTCCATTTTTCAATCATTATATATGTTATTTATTTTTTTGCGTAAGAAAGAAAAAGTCTGATTTTCAGCACAGTAATTCACATTTTAATATCAATCAGAATTTTGGTAAAAGTAATATTTTTTTCTTTAATAAAAAAATTAGCATATTGTGTCATTCCCGCGAAGGCGGGAATCCCCTTATTTAGTTGCAGTAAGGAGATTCCCGCCTTCGCGGGAATGACAGACGTTTTTTATCCGTGTGCGCTAAATTCTATTTCAGAAAATAAAAAACTTTTTTAAGCGAATTTAAGAATGTGGTAAATTCTCCATCGCAATCATATTTTTCCTGCTCGGTTGTAAGATTGTTAATTGCATTCGGCTCAATTTTTTCTATTTGTACAAATTCATTGCTGTTTTTCTTGACAACAAATCCCGTAAGTTCGGCAGTTTGCTTAAAACCTGCTGCATCAAGGTAATACGCTGTGTTATTGATAGTTACGCGGGCAATTACATAATTGAAAATATTGTCGTAAGGGTGAGATTTGGCAACATCGCCAACTTCATATTGGCTAATCAACACAGGCACAGCATTAATGCCCGCTTTGTTCAACAAGGCAATCAAAAACAGATTAAGATTTGCCGCGTTGCCTGTTTTATCTTTCAGAAAATCAGGCAGTTGATGCAAAACATACTTCCCATAAAGTCCGTTCCATTTATAGTTGGTTTTTACATAATTCAGCACGCTTTCCATTGTTTCGTTTTGAGATTTACCCGACAAATTCAGCGGCTGCAAAATCTTTTTCGCCTCTTTCTCCGTCTTTTTAATGTACTTTCCGAAATCGTCATAACTTAAAATTTCGCTGCTGTATTCTTTCCAGTCGCAAAATACTTTAAAAGATGAAACTGTACCGTGACGTTGCTCCTGCAACTGAAAATCAATAGCAAGCATTCGACTTTTACTGTCTTTTTTAAGTGACGGCAAGTTTTTCATTCCAAAAGTAAATGCTTTTTCACGTTGATTAAATATTTGTTCTAATAATGTTTCCTCGTTATATTCATCAAACTTTTTATTGCTGTTTAAACGGGAAGTATATGCGTAAAAGGCATTTGTTCTACATCGTATTTTACTGTAAATCACAGGAATAGATTTTTGAAATTGCCATTGAAATGAAAAAACAAACGGAGTTTCAACTACATATTCCAACTCAATAATAGAGCCGACTTTTACATTTGGCAATGTGAATTCGTTAATAGTATAGTTGTTATTCAACTTTACCTCTTTTACTTTTTTTCCTGCAATTAGCCACGCTTCGTCTTCAAAAACGCTTTGCTCTATTTGATTGGTTTGTGTGTTGTAGTTATAAACATTTGCGGTTTGAATATAGAATTTTTCAAACATATATTCACTTTCTTTAAATATAGGAATAGCAAATTTCCCCCGCTCTACACCAGAAGACTTAAGTATTTTTATTTTTGTTTTATAAGTTTTAACAAGCGCAAAATAATAATCATTATCTCTTTCAGTATATTTAAAATAAAAATCGCCGCCTTCATAAATAACTATTGCATCGGCTGTTTTATCAGCCTCATATTCGGTCATAGTCAGTTCGTAAGGGGTGAGTTTGCCGAGTTCAAACGAAAAATTATTCGCCTGTTCCTGTGCCGTAGCGGACATTGTTACCGCCATTAATCCTAATAAAATAGTAATTTTTTTCATAGTAAAAAGTTTTAAATAGTTAATAAAATAATTTTCTGCAAATATACAGTATTTTTTATTACAATAACAATTTCTTGAAGTTAAAGTTTGTTAAAAATAAATTTCTATTCTACAACATAAGGAAAATAATAATAATCAGGGACATTATTCCAATTTCCATAACGAGCATAGTCATAATCAGAGAAAGTAATTTGTCCCCCGTCAAAACTTCCCTGTATTATATCTCCCAAATCATCTACAACATCAACATCAATTTTAAAATGCCACGGTTTATCTACTTTGGAAATAGTAAATGTGCCTGATATTAATTTGGGGTCATATTGGCTTCTTTTAGGATATAATTCAACAATATTCTGTATCATATCTTTACCTTCTCTATAACTGCCGTTTGCATTTGCATCAACCGAATATGTTCCTGTAAAATCATTTGCATTAGAGTGTAAAAAAATAATATTTATTCTTTTCCCGTTTAATACATCTCCAGATTCCAGATAAAGCCAAGTCATACCGCCCGAATAATCAGCAGGCAAGCGGCTTGTAAAATGAGTTTCAACCATACAGTTTTCTATATCTGCCGTTGAAAATTCACCCTTAACTATGCTTTGTTGATGATAACTCTCTTTTTTTGCCTTTCCCTCAAATTTTTCAATGTGTTTTTCTCCTTTATTATCTGTAACATCAATAAGAAAAGTATATTGCTCTCCATTTCTTGTTATATTAACATTTCCGCCTGTTATATAGTTGCTTTCCCATTTGCTAACTTCCTTGTAAAAAGTTTTGTTTGCATAACAAAAACCAATACCCCAATAAAAAGAGGGAGGATATACAGTATCATTGTATTCATAAACTCCACTTTCTAAATTTTGGTCAGAACTATAAAAAACAAAAAACGCTTTTTCTTTGCCATTTTCATAAAATCTTACAGGAACTTCAAATGTAGTACCTATAGGCGAACGACCATAATAATATAGAGTAATTTCTGAATTATCATTATTTTTACAGGAAATGCAAATCAATAAAAATGTTATATAAAAAATTATCTTTTTCATCAATTTTAAAAAGTTAATAAAATAAATTTTCTGCAAATATACAGTATTTTTTATTACAATAACAAAATTTTATAGTTAAAGTTTGTTAAATGATATAAAATATTTTATTCATAATCAGTACTCATTAATCCACCGTCAAAACACCCAGATACCTTATCGCCTGTTTCATCAACATAATCTACGCAGATTTTGAATTTATACGATTTATCAACACGTTCTATTGTTAATGTTCCTGAAACAATTTGATACATTGGAAAAATACCATCGCGACTGTATTGTACATATTTGTGTTGAAAACAATTATCTGCAAAGTTATATGTGCCTGTTGGGTCGTCTATATCAGGTTGTGTAAAAACCATACTAATTTTTCTTACATAACTTTTGTCATAAGTACCTAAAAAAGTACAGTCCCCTGCAGTAATTCCCATATATGTTAGTCCTCCAACAGACGGACATTCACCATACCACGCACAAGTATGAACAAAAGCATCAACAAACATTCCATTGTAAGGGCTTGTATCGCTTTTATCTATTACAGACACTTTCCCATTATATTTTCCTTTATGATTATTTCCTTTATTGTCAATCAAATCAAGTATAAAAGTATATGTATTTTTATCTTTGCTAACTGTAATTGTGCCGCCTGTTATTAATTGTTCGTTCCATTTACATTTAGTACGGGAAAATGTATTATTTAAATATACACCCTTGTATCCAAAAGTAGTTGTCATAATATCTGGACAAATAATATAAACTCCGCTTTCAATATCTTGTACAAAACTCCATAATACTATGGTTGCCTCCTTTTTTTCGCCATTATAAAAATCAAGAGTTGTTTCAAACGTAGTGCCTATTTCTGTTCTGCCAAAATATGTAGCCTCTACTTTGCTAAATGTATTATCTAAATCTGGCTGTTTGCAAGAATTTAAAATAAAACTTACAAATATTAAAAAATATATATATTGTTTCATAATATAAAAAAACAGAAAGGTAGTCGCAAGTCAAAAAAATTGCAACTACCTTTAATTAATACTAATATGCAATATAAGACATATTGCCATTTAATAAACTGTTCTCAGTATGTGCAGGTATAGCATCATCAGACGTACTAATTTTGTAATAAATCACGCTCTTATACTCATAAAAGTCAACTACACCGCCGCCAGACCAGTGCCAATCGCGCACTTGCACATCCTCCTGATAAGCCAAAGCAGGCTCATTATTAAAGTAAATAATTACAGGGCGGTTAGCAGAAACAATATTAGTCGGCTGCTGGTACATATCATAGCCATTATATTGCACAACGGCAGCATTGGGATAATAACCGCTGCAACCGTTTTTCAATAAATTAGCAGCCATAGAAAACGAGTTTCCACAATATTGGTTAATATTGAATGCTAATTGTGGCGCAACAGACGAGGCGGTATATGCCCTGACATTTACCCAATTTATGTTGTTTATTCCAAGCAGAGAGGTTGGGTTCTCAAAAAAAGCGAGAAACTCCAATACTGTCGGCGCAATAGGATTTAATACAACATTTTGGGTTGCTGCATAACTGTTCAATGGCGCACCTGTTCCCCAAAAGTTATTCACAACAACAGTATGCAATCCATTTTCAACAGTATGCCAATTACCAGGCACAAGAGAAACAACTCCGCCAGGGATTATTGTGTCGTCACGTCTAATACGCATACCATCTTTATCAATGGCTATAACTATTCTATTGAGAAACAGTGTAAGTACCCACCCTTCAAGTCTGTCGCCCCAATAATTAAAATTAAGATATTCGGGGTCGTTTGGATTATTTGGTAAAACCCCGCACACCTCTTCTTTCGATGTTTCACCTCTTGTTTGAGCGTGAATAACCGACACCCCAAAATCTTTGTCAGGAAAAACCAATGCAAAACCGCCGTCTTGCAAAGACACAATATACAACGCAGGGTTGGAAAGTTTTATAATATTTTCCTGCTGCAATTTTAAAAATTCCTTTTCGGATTTTTTAAAATCTGAGAACAAAATCGGCTCAATCTTTGCTACTGTTTTTTTAGCAAACTCGCCGCCCGCATTTTGTAAATCTTTCTCAACTAACGCAACCGCGTCTGCTTCGGAAAGAATGTAGTCAGAATAACCGCTATTAGCAGTTGTTTTCTGTTTAACAGGCAGATTGTTATCTACCGCCAGTTCGGTTTTTTGGCAAGCCGAGAACCCGATTGCGACTGCTGCCGCAAAAATAAATACCTTTTTCATAGATAAAATTGTTTTTAAAGTTTAAAAAATTATTTAATTTTCGCAACTCAAAAACCTTTCTTTTCTCTCTGTCTTAGACGTCTTTAAAATATTTTTTGCAAAGGTATAAAAAAGTCTTTGAATTACGCAACAAAGCAATGAAATTTTTTTCATATTTCAGCAGTTTTTCTATGTGAATTTCTGTGAATATCAGTGTATAATCGTGTATATTTATGTGAATTTTATGTTGTAAAGCACATATTATAAATTTTTTATAACTTTGCAGCAAAAATTTAAAGCCTTAAAACTATGATTAAAAATAAGTTAATTGCTGCGCGCAAAGAAAAAAATAAAACTCAAACCCAAATGGCTGCGGCATTGTGTATAACGCAATCGCAATATCAACGGCGGGAAAAGGGCGAAATTCACATTTTAGACGAGGAGTGGGCGCGTATCGCAAAATTTCTTGAAAAAGAAATTGAAGAAATACGCGAAGACGACAACGTTACACAGATTTTCAACTACGACAACAATTCAGGCAATTATTCAGCAAGCACCAATCATTTTTACAATATTCCAGATTTTATTTTGCAAAATCAGCAGGAATATATCGAAATGCTGAAACGAGAAATCGAAACTCTGAAAACGGAAGTCGAACGGTTGAAAAACTCATAATTTTCAGCACGCAGATAACGCAGATTTTAACAGATAAACGCAGATTGTTCCGATAATTATCGGAACAACGTTTTGTCTATTTGTGATTTTAGAGAACTTCTAATAATTGACAAAAAATCAAAAGCAGGTGTCATTGCGGTTCTGAATCAAGTTCAGAATGACAACCCGCAATCGATTGAAAACACTTGCGAGCGATTGCGGGTCAAGCCCGCAATGACAGCGTGTTTTTAGGTATGTATGCGGGTATTCAATTTTAATACAATCTGCGTAAATCTGTCTAATCTGTGTTATCTGCGTGCTTCAACTCTGCTTTTGGAAAATAATGTGCGAGAATTTGCCTGTAATCAAAGCCTTGCGCGCTCATTACGGCTGCGCCGATTTGGCACAGTCCTACGCCGTGTCCCCAGCCTGCGCCGCGCAAAACAAAGGTGTCGGGGGTGAGGTGTTCTACCGCAAACGCCGATGAATAAAGGTGAGTTTTGGAAAGCCAACGGCGAATTTCAAGTTCTTTTCCAACGGTAAAGGTTTGTTTTTCTCCGACAATTTTCAACTCGTAAATCCTGCCTGAAACGCCGCGTTTGAGCGGAATTAAATCAATGATTTTCCCGAAATCAATGCCCGATTTTTCGTGCAAAATCTCGGAAAGTTGCTCGTTGGAATACTCAACTTTCCAACGAAAAAAGTTATGCGTACTTTGGTCATAATCGTTGAGAACCTGGCTAATAATCTGCCTGTCGTTTGTGTTGCAAAAGCAGTCTGGCGAGGACAAAATCCAATCTTTTGCCTCGTTTTCATTGCGCAGATTTGGCTTTGGAAACGGTTTTTTTGTGTCAAAAAAATTTGTCAGATAGTCGTGTTTTTCATCTGCCCAACAGTTTTCAAAAAGTTCGCCCGCGCCTCCGCAGCATTTAGAAAATCTCGTGTCGCAAATCCTGTTGTCATAAACCAAAACTTCGCCCGCAGTTGCCGAAACCGCCGATTTCAACGCCTCCGTTGCGTTCTTTGGCAAGCCCTGATAACGCTGGCAATGGTCGTCTGCGCAAACGTCAAAAAGCGTGTGCGCATCGCGTTCGTACCACTTTATTAATGTAGAATTTAAAGTGTAAAATTTAGAATTTTTGAGGGCAGCATTTGTTTTACATTCTACATTTTTCATTTTACATTTTTTAATATTCGCCAGCAGCCAACTGCGCGAAATCACCGCGTGCGCTTTTAGCAGTTCAGAAAAAGATGTTGCGCGCATTTCTGACGAAATCACCGAAAAAAGATATTTTTCGATGTCAATTTCGTTAATTGCAATCAGATTCTCGCCGTCTGAAATTATTTTTAGATTTCCCTCGAAAGTTTGATTTTCAAACTGCTGCCAATGAAAATTTTTGCCAATTTTCACATCAAAAAGAGTGAAAGTTGAATTATTTTTATTTTCAAAATTTAATTCAGAAAATAAATTTCCGTCAAAATAAATTTTATTATTAACAAATTTTAAATAAAATTCTCCCTGCATTTCGCAATTTTTTTCTTCACAAAAAAATTTATCGTTCAAAGAAAATTTTATCTCTTTTTCCTCTAAAATTCCAACGTTTATTTGCATAATATTTTTTTGTAGTTATATTAAAAAGCAAAACCTGATGACTTTTGCAAGTTACAGGTTTCTTTCCCATTTTAGAGTGCAAAATGTAATGCTTGTTCACATTGGCACTTTGAGATTACAAAGGTAATTACTTTTGTAACAATATGCAATACTTTGATTTATTTTTTATCTATTGATTATCAGAGAGTTAAATGTTTTTAATGAAAAAAATTATCTATTTTAACACTTAATTTAATCCAACACAACTACTTATTAATGAATATAATACATCGTTTTTTTTGTATTTGTCAAATAAATTATCTATTTCTTTTTGAAAATCATTTGCTCTGTTGTCTGATACGGATTTTAGAACATATTGTATTACTTTTATTGCCGAATATAATTGAAAACTATTATTTGTAATTTTTATTGCGGGTCCATTAACCAATCGTCTATTTAATTTATGGTCAAATAAAACATTGCCGTGAGCGCAAAGGTTGCGAATTTCCACAATACAGTTAAAATAGTTTTCTAAAATGCTGTCTGATTTTATTGCATTATTAATATTGTATTGTGCTGCTATTTCTTGGCGAATTTGTCTGTTTTTTAAATTTTTATACAAATTCAACATTGCTCCAAAAGTAAAAAACTCCAAAGTTTTCCAAGCAGGCGCGTATTTGTCGTTAATATATTTTTCGTGATGTCGTTTTATTATTGGATTTTTCTTGAAATTATCTGTATAAAATTCTTTGTCAAATCTGTCGATAAAACTTTTTTCCATTACAGAATTATCTATAAACCAAGTATTTGAGTGAATGTATTGATTAGAAACACGGTAAATAATATTTGTTCTGAAATTTATTTCTATGCGGTTGATATATTTAGACAAAATATTTCTTAAATCAACATCAAAATAATACAAATTTACAACATCAGAAAATTTTGTGCCTTTTTTATATTGATGAGAACGGTTTGTGCAGTTAGGATAAGTTGTTTCAAACGGAAAACAATAGAAACCTAAACGAAAATACCCAATATCGCATAAAATTTCTTTTGCTTTTTTGTAGTCAATATCAATAATCATTCCTCTGTTCGGGTCTGTCAGAATTTTAAGTTGTTGCTCAACTGTTGTTGCCTGTTTCATATTTACAAAATTTATTGGTACAAAGGTAAAAACATTTTTTTTAACACGCAAGAAAAAAATAGGAATATTTTTTTTAACTTTGCAATCTTAGAGCCTGTTTAAATTTTAGTTAAAAATTTTGTTATTGAGCATCAAAGCGATAAAAGCAATAATAATCATTGTTTCGCTGGTTTCAGTCAGTTTTTCATAATCTTTTGATAATCTGCGAAATCCATTCAACCAAGCAAAACTTCTCTCTACCACCCAACGTTTCGGCAATGGTTTGAAAGCGGTCGTTTTGTCGCTTCGCAGTGTTATTTCCAAGTCATAACCCAATTCTTTTGCAAGTTTGTCACGTAATTCATCACCCCTGTAACCACCATCGGCAAAAATCTTTTTCATTCGTTCAAATCTGTATCTGAGTGTTTTTATCACATCAAATGCCTTTTTGCCGTCATATTCGTTGGCGGCGTGAACTACCACCGAAAGCAACAATCCAAGCGTATCGGTAATGATATGCCGTTTGCGACCTTTGACTTTTTTGCCGCCGTCAATATCTATCGCCTCGCCGCCATAAGAACCTGTCTTAACACTTTGACTGTCAATTACTCCAACGCTCGGAGACGCTTTTTTGCCTACACTTTCTCTAACAGTCTTGCGCACATATTCGAGTATTTCTTCAAAAACACCTTCGCGTTTCCATTTGCGAAAATAATAATAAACCAACTGCCATTTTGGAAAACATTCGGGCAACATACGCCATTGACAGCCCG